>NZ_DASTEP010000056.1:0-35953 GCF_035709525.1 Hymenobacter sp.
GTGCGTCAGTCTCCCCCTCTCCCGGAGGGGAGGGGGCCGGGGGGTGGAGTAAACGGGTTAGGCAGCACCCAGCCCCGCGTAAGGGAAAAACACCCGCCGCACGCCCTCGAATGCATAATCCTGCGCCACGCCCAGCGCCAAAATCACGAGTTGAATTGCCAGTACACCATCCAAATGCAGATAGCGATTTTGCTTATACAAGAGTAGCCCAATGCCTCCTTCCGATTGATATAGCGTTTCGACCAGCGTTATCAAGGTCCAGATAATAGCGAAATTCTGACGGATAACTTCGAGCATATCGGGGAGCTTACCGCGCACCACCACTTCCCAAAAGCTGCCCCACTCGCCCAGCCCCAGGGTGCGGGCGTGGTCCAGTTCCTCCTGCGTGGTGCCCAGGATAACCTGCGTCATGCCCGTAACCAGGTATACCGTGGCCCCAAACACCAGCACCGTCAGCTTCACTTGGTGCCCCGAACTGAGCATGAGCGCCATAAAAAATGTGAGCCCCGTGAGCGTGAGGTAGCGCAGCTTAGACGCCGCAAACGCCAGCGGCCGGAAAAACGGTAGCGCCGTGAGGTAGGAGATACCTAGGGCTAGCACCGTAGCGATACCCAGCGCCTGCCACGCCGTGGTGAGGCTGGCCCATAGCTCTTGCAGCAGCCCTTGGCTGGTGATGAGGCTCCCTAAGGCACCTAGCACCTCGCCGAGGCGCGGGAAAATCTGGAGCGGATAGAACAGCCAGATAGCCAGCAGCAGCAGCAGTTGGCCAGCGACCAGCGCGGCGAGGGCAGCGCGGCGCGGGTGGGCGTTGGGGATGAAAAGGGAAGTCATTGTAGAGAGATGCTTAACCTAAGCGTTTGTCATGCTGAGCGCAGCGCAGCGAAGTCGAAGTATCTCTACCGCTTCGTTGCTGACGTTGGGAGCTAGTACTGAGGTAGAGATGCTTCGACTCCGCTGCGCTGCGCTCAGCATGACAGTTATTAGTTACCCAGCACTACTTCCACGCGGCGGTTTTGGGCTTTACCAGCCTCGGTGGCATTGGTGGCTACTGGCTCGGCGGCACCGTGGGCGTACACTTGCACGCGGCCGGCGGGGAAGGCGCTGGCGCTTTTGGCTTCGAGCCAGTGGGCCACGGCCTCGGCGCGGGCTTCGGAGAGCTGCTGGTTGGCGGCGGGCAGGCCGGTGTTGTCGGTGTAGCCGTGCACGGCCACTTTGAGGCGGCCAGCCACTACTAGGTCGTCAAAGAGTTGGCTGAGCTCACGCTGGGCGGCGGGCGTGAAGGTGCTCTGACCAGTGTTGAACTCGATGTTCCAAGCGCGCTTGCTCACGCTGCGGCGGATTTCATCGTCGGCCGTGAAGTGTTGGGTTTCGGCTGGGGCCAGGGTTTTGCCTTTGTACTGGGCTTGCAGCTGCTTCAAGATGCTCAGGTCGAGCATGTTGGTCAGCGGTACGTAGCTAGGTAGCTCCTTGGGGTAGAGGCGGCTCTGTACGTCGCCGAAGGTCTTGTACACGGCAGCGTAGATGTTGGTGCCACCGTTGTCGAGGCCAAACAGCGTGAGGTTATCGCTGAAATTGAAAGCTTTGCTACCACCTAGCTCCACTACGTTGCCGGTGCGGTCGGCCTCGCTGGTGCCTTTGTAATACTTCAGCCAGTAGGCGGCGGGCTTATCTTGGTCAGCGTACACCTGGGCCGATACATCGGCGGCGCGCTGCAAGGCTTCGGGGTGGCTTTTGACCTGGTCGCCGGCCACGGCAAAGGCGGTTATCAGGCCTTTGACGGCTTTTTGGTGAGCGTCGTACCACCGCTTGGTGGTCACCATGATGTTGGGCATCTGGTTGCTATAGTCCTTGGTGCTCACGATGTTGACCAGGCTACCTTTTTGCTTGGCGATGTTCACGTCGCCGGGCGTCCAGGTGGCTACGGCGTCGGCGGCCACGTCCACGTTCACGCCGGTGCTGTGGCCATTTACCACTTTCTGGCGGCTCTCGGGCTTTCCGGTGATGTACTTTTCGGCGGCCACCAGGAAGTCGCTGGCGGCCATGAAGTTCACGGCTTCGGGGTCGTAGGTGGTTTCGTCGGGGTTCACTTTCAGGCCGTTGTCGGCGCACCATTTCAGGGCAATGTTCTGGTCGCCATCGCGCAGGTAGCAGGCGATAGTCTTACCTAGGGCCGCCTTGGGGTTGTCGAGCCACTCTTTCGGGCCCATCAGCTTGTCTTCGCCAAAGCTTTTGCCCACCGAGTAGGGGATAATCTGCAAGCTGGTACCAGCCTTTTCGAGCTGGCTCTGCACGGCCGAGAAAGCCGGCAGCCCATCGCCCATGATGCTTACAATCAGGCCCGGCGTGTTAGGGTTAGCTTGCAGGTCAAGGGCGTTTTTGACTAGGTCAGCCTGCATCTTGCTCACGTCGTCTTGGCGCACTATCTGCATGTCTACGCCATTGGCAGCCAGGGCCGAGCCCTGGGTGGTGCGGGGACCGCCATTGGCGAGCATGCCGGCCATCTGGCTGTTCCAGGCCATTACTTCCCACACCACGGCGGTGCCGTTTTCGGCGGGGGCGGTGCCGGGCAGCGGGGCCAGCGGCACTACAAGGGTAGCGCGGTTGCCGCTGGCCGAGGCGGGCAACTCGATGGAGCTAAGTAGCACCGACTGCGTGTCGGCTTTTTTAAAGAATCGGTTGCTGGCAACCAGCTTGTTGATACCAAAGTAGGCGAGGGCGAAAAAGAGGACGCCCAATACGATTTTACCGCGCGTTGTCATGGTTGATTGAATTTTTAAGGGGGATGGCGCGGGGCTGTGCCCCGTGCCAATTATTTGCCGGTCTCTGGCCGGCGGCGTAGGCGAGCGTTGTTGAGCTAGCGTGCTCTCACTTGCCCTGGCGTTGCGGGCCAGAGGCCCGCGGATAGTTGGCACGGGGCGCAGCCCCGCGCCATAGTTTGTAGCGGTGCTACAGCAGCACCGCGCAGAGCAGCAGGGCCAGCAGGCCACTAATCAAGCAGGCTAGAATAGGCATCATCGGAGCGTTGTTTGGTGGCGGCTACAGAGGTAGAAACGGGGGTTTTCGTGCTTTCCATCAAGGCGTTGAAGTCGCCCTTCTGATACTTTTCGAGCAGGCGCTGGCCCTTCTCGCTCATCACGCCGTTCTGGATGTCCATCTCCTTCACGAATTCCTGCGAGTAGCGCATGGCCTGCTTGATTTGGCCGAGCTGCTGGGCCATATCCTGAGCCACGCGGTCGGTGGCGAGGTCAAAGAAATACTTCTTGTCGGGGTCGCCGCGCAGGATGTTCATGGCGGCGCGCATGCCCGAGCTGGTGCGTTTCACAAGCTCGTATTCGTCTTTCAGCAGGCCTACTTTGAACTTGCTGCCGTCAATCTGGCGCAGGGCGGCGCGTAGAATCTGGCGCATCACCACGGTCACGTTGGCGGTGGTGGCGGCCATGGGCTGGAGGCGCTGGTTGTAATCCAGGATTTGGGCGGCGCGGCTGGCGTAGGCTTCGGCGGCGTCCTTTTCGCCCTGGCGGGTGGCCGAGTCGGCCAGGGCCAGGTACTCCTTCATCTGCTGGTCGTTGGCGGCAAGCTTGCGCTTTACCAGCTCGTGGGCACCCTCGATGTGGCCGATTTCACCTTCCATCTGGCGGGCCTCCTTCTCGGTGTTCGAGATGTAGTCCTCCATGATGCCGATGGGGTCGGTGTTCACAAAAATGCCCGCCAGCGTGCGCAGCACCCGCTGCCCGGCGTACCACAGCCCGGTCTGAATCCGCTTGTTGGTACCCAGCAAAAACAGCACGAACAAGGCCCCTAGGCCGATGCCGAGCTTCACGCTATCAAACACGATGTCAACGAGGTAGGGCACGATTTGGCCCCAGTAGTACACGCCCGCGCCCGCGCCGGCGGCCAGCACCAGCCAGCCGGCTACTTTTTCGGGTTGCTGCCACTTGGGCAGGCTCGGGTTGAGGTCGTTTGCAAGAAGGGTTTTCATACTCAGAAAGACAGTTTATTTGTTGATTAAAAATGACTTAGTGGCTTGCTGGTGCGCTTGCAGCTCGGCCGCCGCAGCCGCATTGGCCAGTTCGTAGCTGGCGAGCGCCGTTTGCGCTTTGGCGCTCTCCTGCTGCACCTGCTGCTGGGTATCTTGGAGTTGCTGGCTTTTGTCGGCCAACTGCTGACCTAGGGCGGCCACGTCGGCTTGCAGCTGGGCCTCCTGGTTGCGGAGCTGGGCCAGGGCGCTGGGCGCACCCTTGAGGGGCACGGTTTCGCCGGTTTTTTCGCGGTGGCGCTCCAGCACCTTGGCGCGGTCGTCGGCCAGCTTTTGGGTGAGTGCGTCGGCCGAGGTGAGCAGGGCCGGTAAGTCGAGTCCGGTCACGGCGGCGAAGGCGTTGAAGGCCGTTTGATAGAGCAGCGGGCCGCTGAGGCCGCTGGCGGCCAGGCTCTTCACCATTTTGGTAAAGGCGTGGAAGTCGCGCCCATCGCCGGCCAGGAGCTGCGCAATGTGGTCGAGGTGGCGCTGCTCGGGCTGCGCCTGGCCGGGCCCTAGGTCGGCCAGCGCCGGGGCGGGCGCAGCGGGCAGCGGCCGGGCGGCAGCTGGGGCGGCGGGGCCTTCTTCCACGAAGAAGTCCTTGACGCCGCGGGCCAGATTATCCAGAATAGCCATAGTCGGTGTGGGCAAGTAGGTGAGTGATGTGTACCTACTGCCAAGACGGATGCCGACTTAGTGGGAACTTATTTAATTATTTTATAAGATGTTTACAAGTAACGTATTAAATAAAAAATCCCGTCCGGCGCGGGGCCGAACGGGACGTTATTTTTTCAAAATGGAAAGCCGGTTTTTGCTGAAATGAAAAACCGGCGGGTGACCTTAGCTGCGGCCGAAGCGGTAGCGTAGGCCCAGGGCCGTAGCGCTGGTGAGACGGCTATAGGTATTGCGGGAATCTGTCAGGCTTTGGCTGATGGTGAAATCAAGCACGGCCTCCAGGTGCCGGCCAAAGCGGTAGCGGGCGCTGGCTCCGCCCGTGAGCAAGAGATTATTGCGGCGAAAAGTATCGTCGCTATTCTCCGTAATGACGTTGGCGCGGGTGCTATCGCTATATGTCTGGGTAGATAGGCGGTTGAAGCGTTCCCGCTCTAGCGTAAAGCCCCCTAGCAAGTCGGCCTGAAAACGGTGCTGCGGCTTGCGGGTCAGGGTATAGCGCGCCAGCAGCGCTACCGATGTATTGCGCTCCTGGTTGCGGCCCTGAAACTCGTAGTAGGCGTAGGGGCTGGCCGCCGCGCCCGACGTAGTGTAGTAGCGGCCGGCGTTGAAATAGCTGTAAGACAGGCCGCTGTAGGCCACGCCCACCTGCACCGCCAGGCGGGGCCGCAATTGGTAGCCCGCCGTCAGCTGCAAGGGTATTCTGGTGCCGCTGAAGTAGTTGCCGCCCAAAGGTTGGTAGCTGCTGGTATAGGCGGCCAGGCCCACGTAGTACCTAGGAGGAATAGGTGAAGTGGCTTGGGCAAAGCCAGCGAGGGGAGCAGCTAGCAAGAAGCCGCCTAGGATGCGTGTGTAGTTCATAGCAGGGCAAAGGTGCGTTGCAGGTAAGTGTCCTTTTGGCGATTAAGCGTTGCACTGCACGGTAAATTAAATTATCGCGGGACCTCGGCCTTAGCGGCTAGGGCCGCTAGGGCCGCAAACAACCTACCTACTAGCAGCGTTAGCCTTGCTCACACCCCATTTATGGCCATCCCCCTCACGCCTCCCAGCCCCGCCGTGCTCTACGGCCGCCCAGCCGTGGAAACCAGCCCGCCGCAACCCGAACTGCGGATAGAGCGCTACCAGCTCGGTGCTATGCAGGTGCCTGCGCACGCCCACGCCGACCACCTGCTGCTGCTACACCAGGGCCCGCAGCCCGTGCGCTCGCGCCGCTACAGCGGGAGTAGGGTAGAGGAAGGCCTTTTTCAGTTTGGCGATGGCGGCCTGTACCCCGCCGGCGAGTACGGCCCCCTGGCCTGGGACGGCCCCGCCGACGTGCTGCACCTGCACCTCAACCCCGCGCTGCTGGAGGCTCGCGCCCGCCAGGGCCTCGACCTCACGCACTTTGCCCTGCGCGACCAGTTTCGGCTCGAAGATGGCTTGCTGGCCCACCTAGGGCGGCAGCTGCTGGCTGCCCCTGGGGCTGGGCATGCCCTAGGGCAGCTCTACGCCGAGTCGCTGACCACGGCCCTGAGTTTGCACCTTATCACGCACTACGCCAGCTTCGAGCGGCGCATTGCCACCGATAGCGCCCGGCTGCCCAGCGCGGTGCTGGCTCGCCTGGATGCGTACATCGAAGCCTCGGCCGAGCAGCCCATCACGCTGGCCGCGCTCGCCGACCTGGCCAATCTGAGCGTGTTTCACTTTGCCCGCCGCTTCAAGCACACCACTGGCCGCACGCCCTACCAGTACGTGCTCGACTGGAAAATAACCCGCGCCCGCCAGCTGCTGCGGGCTGGCGAGCAGCCGGTGGCCGCCATCAGCGATGCCCTAGGCTTTGCCTCGCCGGCGCACTTTGCGGCCGCGTTCAAGCGGGCGGTGGGCCAGAGCCCGCGCGCGTTTCAGCGGGGGTAGCGAGCTGGGCAGAAGAGCAAGTATTCGTAAGAAGCAAGCAAGAATCGGGTAGCCCAAGGGCTGGGCCAAGGAGGAATTTTGCAGCAGCAAACCAGTGGTAACCAAGCCGCTCGTTCACTGCACTATCTTATGAATAAGCCCTCGCTAGCTCAACCTAATCCCAACCAAAACCCAACCGACATTGCTCACGAAGTGCCAGCCGCTACGGGCGAAATGGACCCGACGGCGTATACCGATGCCGAGCTAATCAAAAAGCTACCTGGCTTCACCAACCACTACGCCACCGTGAATGGCGTGCGCCTGCACTACGTGGCGGGCGGCAGCGGGCAGCCACTGGTGTGCCTGCCCGGCTGGCCCCAAACGTGGTATTCGTTTCACCCGGTAGCGCCGGCGCTGGCCGCGCACTACCGCGTTATTATCGTCGATATCCGGGGCATGGGTAGCTCCGACAAGCCCGCCACTGGCTACGACAAGAAGACGATGGCGCAGGATATTTACGCCCTCGTGCAGCACCTAGGGCTACCCCAGGTGTCCTTGCTCGGGCACGACATTGGCGGCATGGTGGCGGCCAGCTTTGCCCTCAACTACCCCGCAGCGACCCACAAGCTCATCTTGGCCGATGGCGCGCACCCCAGCGAAGGCATGCGCTACATGTCGCTGCTGCCCGCCCCCGGCGCCTTCGAAGCCAAGATGGACGCCCACCAGCCCTACGTGTGGTGGATGGCCTTCAACCAAGTGCCGGGCCTGCCCGAAAAGCTATTGGCCGGCCGCTTTCAGCACCTGCTCGACTACCTCTTCGCCTACGTGATGCGCGACGATAGCAAAATGTCGGCCTTCGACCGGGCCGTATATGCTGCCGCTTACAACGAGCCCGAGAGCATCCGGGCGGCCAACGGCTGGTACCAGGCCCTAGGGCAGGACATAGCCGCCGCCGCCACCTACGCGCCACTCACGCTGCCCGTGCTGGGCATCGGCAGCTACGTATCCTACGAAAACATGCGGCAGAGTATGCCGGGCTTCGCGCCCAACGCGCAGGTAATCGGCCTGCTCGATAGTGGTCACTACATGTTCGAGGAAAAGCCCGACGAGGTACTAGCTGCCGTGCTGGATTTTCTCAAATAGCCCAGCGTTCAGTTAAGCACTATCAAAAAACGACTGTCATGCTGAGCTTGTCGAAGCATGACAGTCGTTTTTTATGGATATCAGTCGCCTAATGCCAAACCCCTAAAATTCTTCTTAGCAACACAATCTCCCCCGTGTGGTAGGCATTATGGTCGCCGATGAGCAGCGCCTCGCGGAAAATAGTTTGCCCGTCGCCGTGCGCCAGGGGCGAGAAGAGGTCGGTGGTGGGGTTATGGAGCAGGTCGATAAATTGCTGCTGGTCGTGCCGGATGGCCGCCAGGGCGGTTTGCCAGCCGGCCTCGTCCACGGGCTGCGTTTTATCGGGCCAGTAGCCGGCGGGCCACTCGGGGGCCACGTAGTCGGGGTTGAGGCAGAATTCCAGAATGTCGGCTTGCGCGATGCGCAGGTGCTCGACCAGGTGCCAGATGGTGTAGGGCACCTCGGGCACGGCCTGGTTGCGCAGCGCGGGCGGCAGCTCGGCCACCGCCTGCTCGAAGGTGGCGTGGGCATTGCCGGCGGTGAGCAGGGCGATAAGCTCGGCGACGAGCGCGGCGCGGGTTGGCTGGTCCATAGTAGAGAGGTAGTGTACGCGGGGCCGCGAATGAAGAGATAAGTACGCGCACTTCTACGCACGTGCGGACCCCAGGGTCCACGCGTGCGTTTTCTTATTCCAGCAGCCCTAGGCGGCCCGCAAATACGCGGCCCACGTGCAGCGAGTGGCGCTTGGCGGTGTCGGCGGTGGGCCCTTCAAAGTGCGCGTCCACGGTTTCGTGAAACAGTTCGAGCCAGCGGCCAAAGTGGTCAATGGTGAGCGGCAGCGGAAAGTGTTGGCGCATGGGGAAGCCCCGGTAGCGGCTGGTACCTAGTAAAATGCCGCTCCAAAAATCGTAGAGCTGCGGCAGGTGGTGGCTAAGGTCGATGTGCGCAAAATCGACAAACACTGGCTTGAGCAGCGGGTCGGCCAGGGCGCGGGCGTAGAAGCCATCGACTAGCGTTTTGATGTCGGCTTCGGTGGTAATGTCGGGCATGGCGGGGGCGTAGTAGCGCCGTAGCGCGAACTTTGTGGTTCGCGTTCGTTTGGGGGCACCCACGCAAACGCGAACTACAAAGTTCGCGCTACGGCGCAACAACCCATGAACGACCCCGAAATCCGCGCCCGGCTCTACCCCCTGCTTTTGGGCGGCGTGTATATCGATGAGCTGCCCACTGGCACCACCCGCGCCGACGTGGTGCACATCACCGAGGCCTTTATGCACGGCTACGAGGTGAAGGGCGACGGCGACACCCTGGCGCGGGTCGAAAACCAGCTGCGCTGCTACGCCGAGGTCTACGACTTTGTCACCTTCGTCGTCACCGAAAAGCACCTGCCCAAGCTGCTGCCGCGCCTGCCCGAGTGGGTGGGCGTGCTGGTGGCCCCGGCCGATGGCCTAGGGCTGCGCGAGCACCGCCCGGCCGGCTACAACGCCACCGTGCAGCGCGCCCCGCTGGCGGCGCTGCTGTGGGTCGAGGAAATCAAGCAGTTCTTGCTGGCGCGGGGCCTGGCGGGCGCCAGCACCTTGCGTCAGCGCGAAATAGCAGCTTTTCTGCGCACCACCCACACGGTTTCTTTGTCGAGCCTGGCGCAGTACGTGCGCGAGCGGCTCATGGCGCGGCTGCCCGAGCGCCTGGCCCTGCGCAAGGAGCGCCGCGCCGAGCGCGAGCGCCTGGCGGGCCTGCGGGCGCGGCGGGCCGCCAGGCGCAAGCGGCGCTAGGGTGCGGGGTAATTGGCAAAGCCTGCCCGCCGCCCCCAGCGCCGTAACTTGCAGCCCCCATCTGCTACTCTTATCCTTTTTTCATGCATAAGTATAAGCTGGCGCCCACCGCGCTGCCCCAGCTGCCCAAGGCTCCTACCGGCATTGAGGGGCTGGACGAGATTACCGAAGGCGGGCTGCCGCTGGGGCGCCCCACGCTGGTGTGCGGCAGCGCGGGCTGCGGCAAAACCCTCCTAGGTATCGAGTTTTTGGTGCGCGGCATTCTGAGCTACGACGAGCCGGGCGTGCTCGTGACCTTCGAGGAAACCGCCGCCGAGCTGGCGGCCAACGTGGCCTCGCTGGGCTTCGACCTAGGGGCCATGCAGGCCGATAAAATGCTGCGCGTCGACCACGTGCGCGTCGAGCGCTCCGAGATTGAGGAAACGGGCGAGTACGACCTGGAGGGCCTGTTTATCCGCCTTGGGTACGCCATCAACAGCATCGGGGCCAAGCGCGTGATGCTCGACACGATAGAGGCGCTGTTTGCGGGCTTCCCCAACGAGGCCGTGCTGCGCGCCGAAATTCGCCGGCTGTTCCGCTGGCTCAAGGACAAGGGCGTGACGACCATCATCACGGCCGAGCGCGGCGAGGGCTCGCTCACGCGCCAGGGCCTGGAAGAATACGTGTCGGACTGCGTGATTTTGCTCGATAACCGGGTGATTGACCAGATTACGACCCGCCGCCTGCGTATTGTGAAGTACCGTGGCACCACCCACGGCACCAACGAGTACCCGTATCTCATTACCGATGAGGGTATTTCGGTTTTGCCCGTGACCTCGCTCAAGCTCGAGCACGCGGTGTCGGACGACGTTATTTCGTCGGGCGTGCCGGGCCTCGATGAGATGTTTGCACGCCGCGGCTGGTACCGCGGCAGCAGCATCTTGGTCACCGGCACGGCGGGCACCGCCAAAACCACGCTGGCCGCCTCCTTCGCCGTCGAAGCCTGCCGCCGCGGCGAGCGCTGCCTGTATTTTGCCTTCGAAGAATCGCCGGCCCAGCTCATCCGCAACATGCGCACGGTGGGCCTCGACTTGCAGCCCTACGTGGCCCAGGGCCTGCTGCGCATCGAGGCCACCCGCCCCACGCTCAACGGCCTCGAGCGCCACCTCGTCACGGTGCACAAGCTCATCAAGGAGTTTCAGCCGCAGGCAGTGGTCATCGACCCCATCAGCAACCTAATTTCGGTGGGTACGCTCAGCGAGGTGCGCAGCATGCTCACGCGCCTGATTGACTTTCTGAAGGTTAACACTATATCGGCGCTTTTTACAGCGCTGGTGAGCGGGGGCGACGGGCGCCTGGAAATGACCGAGGAAGGCGTATCCTCGCTGGTCGATACCTGGATTTCGGTACGCGACCTAGAGGGCGTAGGCGAGCGCAACCGCGGCCTGAGCATCCTGAAGGCGCGGGGCATGGCGCACTCCAACCAGGTACGCGAGTTTTTGGTCACCGCCACCGGTATTCAGCTGCTTGATGTGGTGATTGGGCCTATGGGCATCATCACGGGGGCCAGCCGCCTCAGCCAGCGCCTGCAAGAGCAGGCCGCCCTCACGCAGCAGCAGCAGGAGCTGGCCCGCAAAGACCGCGAGCTTGAGCGCAAGCGCCGCGTGCTCGAAGCCACCATTGCCAACCTGCGCACTGAGTTCGAGTCGGTAGAGGAAGAGCTGCGCCGCGTGAACGACGAGGAACTAGCTCGCCAGCAAGTCCTGAGCCAAGCCCGCAACTTGGCCAGCGAGGAGCTGAACAACCGCTCGAATCCGGGCCAACGCCCGGCCTAGGCAGCCCGTACAAGCACAATTATGATGGACATGAGGGAGGATATTGCCACTGCGGCCACGCCCGCTATCTGGGAGCTGCGCCTGTACGTGGCGGGCCAAACCACTAGGTCGGCGGCGGCCCTGGCCAACCTGCAGCGCTACTGCGAGCAGTACCTGCCCAATCGCTATACGCTGGAAGTGATTGATTTGCTGAAGCACCCGCAGCTGGCCGAGGGCGACCAGATATTGGCCATCCCGACGCTGGTGCGCAAAGTGCCCGAGCCCATGCGCAAAATCATCGGCGACCTCTCAAACGAAGAGAAAGTGCTGGTGGGGCTCGACATTCGGCCGCGCGGCACTTACTAAGGCCCGGCCGCATGACTGATTTTATTGATTCTGCGCCCGCCGCCGAGGCCGAGTACCTGCTGCACCTCTACATCACGGGGGCTACGCCCAACTCGCTGCGGGCCGTGCGCAACCTCAAGGCTATCTGCGAGACGCACCTAGCCGGGCGCTACGAGCTGCTAATTGTTGACATCTACCAGCAGCCCGAGCTGGCCCAGCGCGAGCAGATAGTGGCCGCGCCCACGCTGGTGCGCCAGCGCCCGCTGCCCCGGCGGCAGCTGGTGGGCGACTTGTCGAACCGGGCGACCGTGCTAATTTCGCTTGGCATCCCGCAGTCGGGGGCCGCTAACTAACGCGCCATGAACGAGTCCGCTCCTTTGACCGCCGCCGAGCTGGCCCGCGAAAACGAGGAGCTGCGCCACCAGCTGCGGGAGGCCGAAGAGCTTATCGCGGCCGTGCGCACCGGCGCCATCGACGCGCTGGCCATTCAGGGGGCCGACGGGCCGCGCATCTTTACCCTCGAAGGGGCCGACCACGGCTACCGCACCCTCATCGAGGAAATGAACGAAGGCGCGCTGCTGCTCAGCCCCGAAGGCACGGTGCTGTATAGCAACGGCGCGCTGGCCGAGCTGCTGCGCTGCCCCCTCGAAGAGGTGCTGGGCAGCGATGCCGTGAGCTTCGTGCCGGCCGCGTTTCAGGCCTACTGGACGGATTTGGTGGCACGCGGCTGGGAAGGCCGGGTGCGCGGCGAACTGCCCCTGCAAACGCGCCGCGGCCTGCTGCGGCCCTTCACGGTGTCGATGAACGCGCTGACCTTCGACGGCGCGCAGGCTCTGGCGGTGCTCGTTACGGATGTGTCGGCCGAGCAGGAAATCCAGACCATCCGGGCGGCGGTGGTAAAGCAAAACGCCCTGCTCGACCGCACCAGCGAAGAGCTGGTGCGCCAGCAAGCCGCCCGCCTGGCCGTAGAGCAGGCCGCCGCCGAGGTGAGCCGCGTGCTCGAAGGCATTCCGCAGATAGCCTGGACGGCCGACCCCGACGGCACCATCACGTACTTCAACCGGCGCTGGCTTGACTACGTGGGCGAAGAATACGCCTCGGCCGAGCAGCTCGCTAGCCACATGCACCCCGACGATTTTGAGGCTGGCATTCCGCAGTGGCTGCACAGCCTGGCTACCGGCCAGGCCCTCGACGTGGAGCTGCGCATCCGCGCGGCCAGCGGCGACTACCGCTGGATGCTGGTGCGCGCCCTGCCCTCGCGCAACGAGCAAGGCGAGATTGTGCAGTGGATTGGCACCTACACCGACATCCACGAGCAGAAAGAGGCGCTGGAGCGCATC
Organism: Hymenobacter sp.; assembly: GCF_035709525.1. Classification (GTDB taxonomy): domain Bacteria; phylum Bacteroidota; class Bacteroidia; order Cytophagales; family Hymenobacteraceae; genus Hymenobacter. The sequence continues at coordinate 12,932 of NZ_DASTEP010000056.1, forward strand.
GACCTGGCCCAAAATCTATTGCTTGGTAATTTTGAGGAGCTGACGCGGGTCAATATCGACCTCGATAACTTCATCTACACCGCCTCGCACGACCTCAAAGCGCCCATCACCAACATCGAAGGGCTGGTGCAGGCGTTGGTGAGCGAGCTGCCCGCCGAGGCGGCCCCGCAGTCGCAGGTGGCGCTCATTCTGCGGCTCATGCAGGATTCGGTCGAGCGCTTCAAGCACACCATCGAGCAGCTCACCGACGTGAGCAAGCTCCAGCGCGAGCACGGCGCGGCCATCGAGCGCGTGCCGCTGGCCGCCGTGGTCGAAGCCGTACGCCTCGACCTGGAGCCGCTCATTCAGTCGCTCAACGCCGAGGTGACGATAGATGTGGCCGAGTGCCCGCCGCTGCCGTTGTCCGAAAAAAACCTGCGCTCGGTGGTGTACAACCTGCTCAGCAATGCCCTCAAGTACCACGCCCCCGAGCGCCGCCCGCAGGTGCGCCTGCGCGCCCGCTGCGCCGGGCAGCACCTGCTGCTCGCGGTGCAAGACAATGGCCTGGGCCTCGACCGCGCCGGCCGGCAAAAGCTGTTTGGCATGTTTCAGCGCCTCCACGACCACGTAGAGGGCTCGGGCATTGGTCTTTACATGGTGAAGCGCATGGTCGAAAACGCTGGTGGGCGCATCGAGGTCAAAAGCCAGCTGGGCGTGGGCTCTACCTTTTCGGTGTACTTGCCGCAGTAGGGAGCTGGTTGAGCTGTGGGGTGGTTAAAAACGCCTGTCATGCTGAGCGTAGCCGAAGCATCTCTATCGGTGAACTAACTGCTTTATGTAAGCAATGAGGCGATAGAGATGCTTCGACTCCGCTGCGCTGCGCTCAGCATGACGGTTAGTTTTGCATTGCAAAACCTCCCAAACAACTACCACCGAAATCCTTCCCCATGACCACTGCCCAAACCATCGCGCAACTCGAGCGCCAGCGCTTCGACGCGCAAGTGAGCCACGACTTCCCTACGCTGGAGAAAATCTTTGCCGACGACCTCATCTACACGCACTCCAACGGCCACCAAGACAGCAAGGCGAGCTATATCGAGTCCATCCGCGCCGGCCAGAGCCGCTACGACAAGGTCGATATCGAAGACCTGACCGTGCGCGCCTACAACGACGACCACACCGCCGTCGTCAATGGTCTCATCCAAATCGACCTCGGCCCGGGTGCCGACGGCCAGCCGGCCCACACCCGCATCAAGTACGTGGTGGTGTACATCAAGACCGACGCCCACGGCTGGCAGCTCGTGCTCTGGCACGCGCAGAAGCAGGCCGCTTAGGACAGGTGCTAGTAAAATACGTCCGTCATGCTGAGCGCAGCGAAGCATCTCTACCGCCCCGTTGAATGAAGCGATAGAGATGCTTCGCTGCGCTCAGCATGACAGACTTATTTACTTACTACTTCAGCACCGGCAGCCGCACTACCGAGGCGTGCCCCGGCTCGTGGTAGAGGCGGATGGTAGCCTTCTTGAAATCCGCCGCGTCGGCCGTGGAGATGTTGACAAACTGCTGCGGGTTGCGGTCCACGAGCGGAAACCAGGTGCTTTGCACCTGCACCAGCAGGCGGTGGCCTTTCTTGAAGGTATGCAGCACGTCGTTCAGCTCGTACTTCACTTCGGTGGGTATGTTGGGCTGGAAAGCCTCGGGTTTCTCGAAGCTGTTGCGGAAGCGACCCCGAAACACGTCGGCCCGCACCAAGCGTTGCGCGCCGGCCAGCTGCACGTTTTTGGGGTTGGGCACGGGCGCGGGCGTGTCGTCGGGCAGCACGTCGATGAGCTTCACCACGAAGTCAGCGTCGGTGCCCGAGGTACTCACCCAGAGGTCTACGCCCAGCGGGCCGGCCACGGTGAGGTCTTCGGTCAGCGGCTCGGTCTGGTAGGTCAGCACGTCGGGCCGCTGGGCCGCGAAGCGCTGGTCCTCAATCATGTACTCATTGTTGCGCCCGCCCTGGATAGCGGCCGTGTACGGCACCGGGCGGGCGGGGTCGCTCACGTACTCGTCAAACCGAAGTGCCAAAGCCGACTTATCAAAGCCGGGGGCGCGGGTAATGTGCGGGTCTGATGTATTCAGCGCCTGATAGATTTCGTTTTCTTTAGCCGAAGCCAGAAAGCCATTAGCAGCTAAAAACATGGGCTGGTTCTCCGCCGCCTTCGGCGGCCAGGTCGGGTAGGCTTTCCACTGGTTCAACCCCGTGTCAAAAACCGTCGCCTCGGCCGGGTTGAACGGGCCCTTGCCCTTGAGGTAGTAGTTGAAAAACGGCGTTTCCAGCGTCTGGCGGTAGTGCTGGGCAGTGTTCTGGCCGAAGTCGTAGGGGCCAAATTTGCGCCAGTCGGGGCGGGCCCAGGCACCGTGGGTCCAGGGGCCCATCACGAGGCGGTTGGTGGCCTGGGGGTTCTGCTTTTCGATGCTTTGGTAGGTGTGCAGCGCCCCAAACAGGTCTTCGGCATCGTACCAGCCGCCCACCACCAGCACGGCCGGGCGCACGCCCGTGAGGTGCGGCCGGATGTTGCGCGCCTGCCAGTAGGCATCGTAGGTATCGTGCTGCAAGTACTCGTTCCAGATGCGGGCGCGGTTGTTGAAATACTGCGGCGCGTTGGCGTTTTTGAGCGGCCCCAGGCGCAGGAAAAACTGGTAGGCGTCGGTAATTTTCAGGTCGAACAGCTCCTTATACTCCGCTACCGGCTGCGGCCGGGGCGCATCGAAGTAGTTGGTAAAGCTGAAATTATCGAGCAGAAAAAATGCCCCGTTGTGCCGGGCATCATCGCCAACAAACTCATCCGTAACCGGCGCTTGCGGCGATACGGCTTTGAGCGCCGGGTGCGCGCCGGGCAGGCTGGCCGTGGCGTAGAAGCCGGGGTAGGAAATGCCCATGATGCCCACCTTGCCGTTGTTGCCGGGCACGTTTTTGAGCAGCCACTCGATGGTGTCGTAGGTGTCGGTGCTTTCATCGTGGGGCGCGTTTTTGCCTTTCAGGCCGGGCTTGGGCAGGCCGTTGAGCGCGGGCGTCACTTCCTCAAACTGGCCCTCCGAGAGGTAGCGCCCGCGCACGTCCTGGTACACGAAGATGTACTTCTCCTGGCTGAGCTCGCGGCTGGGGCCGGGGCCGCGCAGGGGGTAGGTGTCCGCGCCGCGCGGGCCCGCCGAGTAGGGCGTGCGCTCCATAAGGAAGGGGTAGGGGTGGGCCCGGTCGGCATCGCGCGGCACGTAGAGAATGGTGGCCAGCCGGGTGCCGTCGCGCATCGGAATGAGCTGCTCGACTTTGCGGTAGTTCTGGCGCACAAAGGTTGAGTCCTGGGCGCGGGTAGCGGCCGGGGCCTGGGCGCTGGCCGCCAGCGCGCTAAAATTCAGGCTGATGAATAGGAAGGGGCGAAGCATGAGCAGAAAGACGGTCGAACGGGCGTAGAGACGCATATTTGCGTCTCGTCGTTGTTTTGCTCGTTCGATGTGAGACGCAAATATGCGTCTCTACAATCAGCGCCACCACTCAGCATCTTCCTATGACCTACCTCCCCAACCCCGCCCGCTACGACACCATGCCCTACCGCCGCTGCGGAAGCAGCGGCCTGCGCCTGCCCGCTATCTCGCTGGGCTTGTGGCAAAACTTCGGCGAAAAAGACACGCTCGGCAACTGCCGCACGCTGCTACGCACGGCCTTCGACGCGGGCATCACGCACGTCGACCTGGCCAATAACTATGGTCCGCCGCCCGGCGCGGCCGAAGAAACGTTTGGCCGCTTGTACGCGAGCGATTTCCGGCCTTACCGCGATGAGTTCATCATCTCGACCAAAGCCGGCTATGGCATGTGGCCCGGCCCCTACGGCGACGGCGGCTCGCGCAAATACCTGGTGGCCAGCCTCGACCAAAGTTTGCGCCGTACCGGCCTCGACTACGTGGACATCTACTACCACCACCGCCCCGACCCCCACACGCCGCTCGAAGAAAGCATGGGCGCGCTCGCTACCCTGGTGCGCCAGGGCAAGGCCCTGTACGTGGGTTTGAGCAACTACCCGGCCGCCGAGGCGCGCCGCGCCTGCACCATTTTGCGCGAGCTGGGCACGCCCTGTCTCATCCACCAGCCCAAGTACTCGCTGCTAGTGCGCACGCCCGAAGACGGCCTGCTCGACGCACTGGCCGACGAAGGCGTGGGCTGCATCGCCTTTTCGGCCCTGGCCCAGGGCGTGCTGACGGACAAGTACCTGCAAGGCGTGCCCGCCGACTCGCGGGCCGCTCGCCAGCTCGGCAACGGAGCCATCGAAGAAAGCCAGCTCAACCCCGCCAACCTTGAAAAAGCCCGACAGCTCAACGCCTTGGCCACCGAACGCGGCCAGACCCTGGCCCAGCTAGCCTTAGCCTGGGTGCTGCGCGACCCGCGCATGACTTCGGTAATTATCGGCGCCAGCAAGCCGCAGCAGATAACCGACGCCGTGCGGTGCCTGGACGCGCCGCGCTTTGGGGATGAGGAGCTGGCGCGGATTGAGGTGATTCTGGCGGGGTAGCCGCGAAAAGCCTATGTCAACCAATTTAGTTAGGACTTACGCAAAAGGACACTAATGTTAGCCGCGAAGCGGCGACATGTTGGTGGAAAAGGATTGCCAGAATTAAGATAGAGCCGCAAAGCGGCGGCATTTAGCGTTGGGAATGTCAGTGCCGCCGCTTTGCGGCTCCGACGGCGGTAATTGCTTTGTAGCTATCAACATGTCGCCGCTTCGCGGCTAGCACCACCGCCCTTTTGCGTAAGCTCTATTAATTTTTATTGAAAAGTATGCTTGATGCTACCGAGTTGCTGAGGGCTGTTTATAAGGAATCCTTTACAATAGAGAAATTACGTGCAGACCTTATCTCTTACCTAAGAGATTTTTCAGCGCGAAATGAGATAAAGAAAATCAGCGAAGATGAGTATATGTTAGATGCTTATAATGAGATTGCCGAACAAACAGAACATGTAATCGTGTCAGTGAATGATGAAATTACACCCATTATCTATCGGTCTTCTCTTGAGTTTAATGATTTTTACTATCAGGTAGTAATAGGATTAGGTAATTTTGTTGAGAATAAAGATGGTATTTATTTTTTCGAGGTAGAAAAGTGTATGGCAAAAATGAAGTTTAATTATGATTTGAGTTTGTATGATATTGAATTTTATGTGTCTGAATTTAATAAAATCCGATAAGTTAAGATAGAAGAACTTACGGCATAATGGCCGCCTTCCCATCCGGCCCCGCCGTGCGGTTGCGAGGCAGCAGGTTCATCGTCGTATCAAGGCGTTGCGAAAGCAGTAACTGGCGGCACTGCTGGCGCAGGGCGGCTTGCTGCTGCTGCTGCTCTTTTTTCTGAAACAGCTTGACCTGGTACTTGGTGGCAGGCACGTCGCGACGCAGGTTCACGTAGGTGAGGCGCGGGCTGCGCGGGCGCATGGGCTCGCCGCTCTGGATGCGCTCGACGCGGCGCTTGTTGTTGCCAAACAGGATGTTGAGCGGGTTCATGCCCACGTAGAGGTTGGCGCGGCCGTCGAGGTTGTAGCGCCCGCTTATTTCCAGCTCGGTGAGGTTGCTGTTGAGCTTGAGGCTGGGAATGAGCACCTGCCCGCCATTGAGCAGAAACTCGGTGCTGACGGGCTCGAAAAACAAGTGGCCCGTGCGCTCCTTTTTCACGAACTTAAAGGCATCCTGGAGCGCCTCCACGTTCAGCAATTCCAGGTCGCGCAGGTCGGCCTTCACATAGCCGAAGGTGGCGGCGCGCACTGGCAAAAAGGTAGAATCCAAGTCGGTACGCAGCGCTGCCGCGCAACGTAGCGTGCCCTTAATGTTGTCCTGCGTGAGCACGTGAAAGCGCATGGTGTTGGCCGTGGCGAAGAAATCGGGCAGCCGAATGTCTTCCAGCAGCGCCTGCACTTGCAGCGGGTGGTGCTGCCGGCCGCCATCGGTGCGCAGCAGGCCGTGCAGCGTGATGCGGCCGTCGAAGGCTTCGAGCGAGCAGGCGTCCACGCGGGCCTCGGTGGCATTCAGGTGCGACAGCAATTGGAATTTGCCACCTTCTATCGAATTGTAGCGCACGCGGTCGGCCTGCACGCGCAGCACCGCCGTGAGGCCGCCGCTGGCCAGCAGCGTGCCGGCCGGCGAGGGCGCGCCGGGCTTGCGGTTTTTGGCGCGCAGGCGGGCCAGGCGCTTGGCGCGGCGGGCGGCCTTGAGCAGAGCCGGGGCCTGGTAGTGGGTGGTGTCGCGGGGCGGCTTAAGGCTGGCCAGCATCTGCAACAGCTGCTGCACGTCGAGGGTCTGGTAGCGCAAATCGACGTTGGCGGTGGCGGCCGTGAGGTGAATGCCCGACACCACGGCCGCCGCCGAGGCCCGGCCCACGCCGCCTTGCGGGGCCACGAAACGCAGGTAGGGCATCCGCAGCAGCGAGTCTTCCTTCTCGAAGCGCAGGTGCAAATCGCGCAGCGGCTCGCCCACCGGCAGCACCAGCTTGCCGATGTCCCAGGTCATGGAGCCATCGGCGGCCAGCAGCAGCTCGCGGAACGCCGGGGTGGCGGTGCTGGCATTGGCCTGGCGCAGGCGGGCGGCGCGGCGGGCGGCGGCCTGCGCGCCGGGCGGCCGCGAGAGGCGCGTGATGAGCCGGCGATAATCCATGCTGGCGAAGCGCATGGCCAGCTGAAAATCGATGGGCGCTACGTCGTTGGTGGTGTCGGTGGGCCAGCTAGCGCGGCCCGTTAGCTGCCCGCCTAGGAAGCGGGTTTTGATGTTGGTGAGGTGGACCTCCTGGTTGTCGTGGCGCACGTTCACGGCCAGTTCGCGCAGGGTGTCGGGGCCGAGCACCAGCCGGCCGCAGCGGAGGCCCACGTTCAGGCGCACTTCGTCGGGAAGTACGTGGCTGCCGAGCGTCATGGTGAGCTGGCGGGTGTTGCGGCGGGCGCGGCTGCGCTGGCGGCGGCTGGCCGTGGTGAGGGCGTGGGTAGCGGTGCCGCCGCCCAGCGCCCGCAGCCGGTCGAGGTGCAGTTCATCCACCGCGAAATTGCCGGTAATGCTGGTGCTCGGGTGCTGGCCGGTGAGGTAAGTGAGCAGATACGTAGTAGTAGCCGACGCCGTAAACTTCATGCCCGCAAACCGCCCCGAGGCATTGGTGAGCCGCCACAAGCTGTCGCGCAGCCCGATGTGTACGTTGAGGTTCGAAATGTCAACGCGCCGGGCCGGTACCCGAAACGCGGCCTGCCGCAAATCGATGGTGCCGCGCACCGACAAGCTTTTCTGGCTGCGAGCCAGCATCTTATCGCCCACGGCCGGCAAAAAGCCGCGCATCCAGATGTCGAGGTCGGCCAGGCCGCGCCGCGCCTGCCACAAGCCCGGCGAAATAACCGTAGCCAGCTCGGGCAGCTCGGTGCGCCCGCGCACCCGGCCCTGCACGTAGGGTCGCCGAAAATCGCGCAGCAGTACCTCCGCATCAAGCTGACCCACGGGCGAGTAGATGCGGCACTGGCTGAGCTTCACGCTGGCCGTGCGCAGATTGTGGCCGGGGCCGTTGTCGTAGGTGCCCTGCAAGTCCCAGCGGTTGATGCGCCGGGCCGAGTCGTCCCAGGCAATGCTGGCATTGCGCAGCCCAAACGTGAGCACCACGTGCGGCCGCACCGTGGGCCCGCTACGGCCCGAAATAGTGTACACGATGCGGGCATGGCTGGGGCTGCGGGCTCCGTCGAGGTAGGGCCGCAGGCGTGGCGGCAGGGCCGCGTGCAGCACATCGACCAAGGGCTGGGTGCCCGAAAACTGCAAGTTGAGTTTGGTGCCGGTGGCCTGGTCGGCCACCACGGCGTGCGTGCCGGCGATGTTAATCGTGTCGCCGTTGAGCGTAGCGCGGGTGCGCCAAAACTCGCCGCGCCGGGACTTAAAGGCGTAGCGGTAGTTGAGCCAGGCGCGCACCGGCTCGTGCGAGAGCAGCGTGCCGGTACGGTTGGCGAGTTGCTCCAGGTAGCCATCGAGCACGCCGTGCAGCTGGAGCGCGCCCTGCCGGATGCCGCCGCTCAGGCGCGCCCGCTGCACGTAGCCCACCAGCGCGCTGTGGGCGTACTCGTTGCGGGTGCTCATTCGAAAATTATACACCACCAGCGAGTCGAGGCTGAAATTCACGCCGGGGTCTTTGCCCTCGCCCTGGCTGCGGGCGCGCTTGCCGCGCAAGCCCCAGCTGTGGCCGGTTGAGTCTACGAGTTGCTGAAAATCAGCGTCGTGTACCTCAAGGCGCGACACGCGCACCTGCCGCCGCCAGATGCTCACTACCTCCAGGCGCAGGTCGGCGCGGCCCACCGTGAGCACGGGCACCGCTCGGCCGTGGCTGGTATCGGTGAGGGCCAGGTGGCGCAACGAGGCCGTGAGGTGCGGAAAATCGCGCCACGGCGACAGCTCCACCGCGAAAGGCGCGAGCACCAAGCCCGAATTTTTGGTGAGCTGCGCGCGCACCGTGCGCTGCAAATACGCCACGGCGTAGGCGCGGCCCTTTAGCCACACCACCGCGCCCAGCCCCAGCAGCAGGGTTAGCAGCAGTAAAAATCCAACGGCCAGCACGCGCCGGAGGGAAAGGGATTTCATACGGCAAGGTACGTAGCGCGGCCCCGGCCTAAGCTGACCGGTGAGTGAAGGCGGCGCGCGCTCACGCTCATACGAAAAGATTCCGCAAGCAGCCGATAGGTAGCACGGTGCGAAGTGCCGCCCTACCTTTACGGCCGCCCGCGCCCCTGGCTTTTCAGACTCCGGCGCGGCTACTTTCGTATTGCCTTAGCCACTTTTTCACTCCCTCATGCCCACTCCCGACGTTTCCATTGACCAACTGAGCATTGACACCATCCGCCTGCTATCGGTGGACATGGTGCAGAAAGCCAACTCGGGCCACCCCGGCCTGCCGATGGGTGCCGCCCCGATGGCCTACGTGCTCTGGTCGAAATTCCTGCGCTTCAACCCGCAAGACCCCAAGTGGCCCAACCGCGACCGCTTCGTGCTGAGCGCCGGCCACGGCTCGGCTCTGATTTACAGCCTGCTGCACCTCTACGGCTACGACCTGACGCTGGACGAAATCAAGAATTTCCGCCAGCCCGGCTCGCGCACGCCCGGCCACCCCGAGTCCAACGTGACGCCCGGCATTGAGGTAACCACCGGCCCGCTGGGCCAGGGCTTCGCCAACGGCGTGGGCATGGCGATGGCCGAAGCCCACCTGGGCGCGATGTACAACAAGCCTGGTTTTGAAGGTATTCAGGACCACTACACCTACGCCATCGTGAGCGACGGCGACCTGATGGAAGGCATCGCCGCCGAGGCCGCCTCGCTGGCCGGCCACTTGCAGCTCGGCAAGCTCATCTACCTCTACGACGACAACGACATCTCGCTCGACGGCCCCACCAGCCTCGCCTACACCGAAGACGCCATGAAGCGCTTCGATGCCTACGGCTGGCACACCTCGCAGGTGAAAGACGGCAACAACCTCGACGAGATTGAGGCCGCCATCAAGGCTGCGCAGGAAGTAAAGGACAAGCCCTCGATTATCTCGATTAAAACCATCATCGGCTTCGGCTCGCCGCTGGCCGGCACCAACAAGGCCCACGGCAGCCCGCTCGGCCCCGACAACGTAAAGAAAGCCAAGGAGTTCTTTGGCTGGAACCCCGAGGAGTCGTTCTATGTGCCCCAGGAAGTGTACGACCACCTCAAAGGCCCCGGCCAGCGCGGTGCCGAGCTGCAAAAGGAATGGGACGAGCAGTTCAAGAAGTACGAAGGCGAGTTCAAGGCTGAAGCCGAGCAGTTCCACACCTCCTTCAACGGCAAGCTGCCCGAAGGCTGGGATAAAGACCTGCCCGTGTACTCGCCCGCCGATGGCAAGCTGGCTACCCGCCAGGCCTCGGGCAAGGCGCTGAACGCCATTAAGAAAGCCGTGCCCTTCATGTTCGGCGGCTCGGCCGATTTGGCCTCGTCCAACGAGATGGATAAGTCGGGCGACGACTCGTTCCAGCCCGGCCATTACGAGCGCTCGAACATCTGGTTTGGGGTGCGCGAGCACGCCATGGGCGGCATCATGAACGGCATCGCCCACCACGCCGGCCTGCGCACCTACGGCGGTACCTTCCTCACGTTCAGCGACTACATGCGCGGGGCCATCCGCCTCACGGCGCTGGCCGAGTCGGCTTCGACCTTCGTGTTCACCCACGACAGCATCGGCCTGGGCGAAGACGGTCCCACGCACCAGCCCATCGAGCAGGTAGCTTCGCTGCGCACCATGCCCAACATCGTGGTACTGCGCCCCGGCGACGCCAACGAAACCACCGAGGCCTGGCGCATCGCCATGAACACGCCTAAGTCGCCGGTGTGCCTCATCTTGTCGCGCCAGGGCTGGCTCCCGTTCGACCAGTCGGTGCTGACCCCCGCCGCCGGCAACGTGCAAAAAGGTGCCTACGTGCTGAGCGAAGCTCAGGGCGGCCAGCCCGAGCTCATCCTCATCGGCACCGGCTCGGAAGTGCCCCTGGCCCTGGAGGCCCAAAAAGTACTGCAAGCCGAAGGCACCGCCACCCGCGTGGTGAGCATGCCGTCGTGGGAGCTGTTTGAACACCAGGACAAAGCCTACCGCGAGCAAGTGCTGCCGCCCACCGTGCGCAAGCGCGTAAGCATCGAGGCCGGCTCGCCCATCGGCTGGACCAAGTACACCACCGACGAGGGCGCGAGCATCAGCATGAACCGCTTCGGCGAGTCGGCCCCCGCCGACTACCTGATGAAGGAGTTCGGCTTCACCGTCGATAACGTGGTGAAAGTGGCCAAAGGCGTGCTCAGCGGCCAGCCCGCCGAGGACGATAAGAAGCAGGTAGTATCGTAGTAAGGCACAGGCTTGTTTTGAATGAAAAAGCGCCCCGCTGGCTTGTGCCGGCGGGGCGCTTTTTTGTGCGGTGCGTGCGCGCCGGACTTGGGCCCGCTACTACCCCAGACCATGTTGGGAAAAGAAGCAGGCGCGCCTTATTCCAGCACGGCGGGCTGCCACTGCTGCTGCTGGCAGCGCGGGCACCGGGTAGCCGGCGCCTCCTCGGCGGGCACCACGTAGCCGCAGCTGAGGCAGGCAAACTGCCCGGCCGCTTTTTCCTGCTCTTCGCGCAGGGCGGCATCTTGCAGCGGCACGATGGACAGGCCCGCCCGCACCTCCGCAAACCGCAAAATGGTGAACTCGCCGCAGGCCTCGAAGTACACGCGCCGCACCGCGCCCAGATTGCGCAGGCCGCTTTTGCGCAGATGGGCCAGAAACCGCTCGCGCGAGAGGCCGTTGCCGGCCAGGCTGCCGAGGCACAGGCAGCCATCTTCGACCAGCACGCTCACATCGTCGAGCACCAGGGCCTCAAACCGGGGGTGCCGGAAGGCGTAGCGGGCAATGAGCTGCTGGTAGCCGATGATGACGGCCGCCACCACCACCACGGGCAGCAGGCCGCGGTCGGGAGCCATGAGGGCCACGCCGTTGGCTCCGGCCAGCGATACCATCGCTACCATCTCGTTGCGCGTGAGCACCTTGCCCATGCGGTTGCCCATCAGGCGCATGGCCACCATTAGCAGCAGGTAGATGGCCACCACCCGGATAATGGCTTCGAGGTAGAAGCTGGCCGGCACTTCGCCCACCAGGATGCGCGCCCAGTCGTGGAGGTGAATTTCGTCGGGTTTCATGGCGGCAGACTAAAGCGCGGTGACGGGGCTGACCCACTGGCCGTGGCCGCAGCGCGGGCAGCAGCGGGGTGCGGTGGGTGCGGCAGGCTCGGTGTGGCCGCACTGCTGGCAGGCCTGGCCATCGGCCGCTTCGGGCAGGGCCCGCCCGATGGCCGCGTCCTTCTCGGGCAGTACCGAGAGGCCGGGCCGGGGCGGCTCCTGCTGGTAGATGCTGAACTCGCCGTTGGCTTCGAGGTAGGCGCGCTTGACCTGGCCGAGGTGCTGAATCTCAGCCGCGCGCAGGTGCGAAAACAGCTGGTTGCGCGACACTTTGGTGGCGGCCATAGCCCCCAGGTCAAGCGCGCCGTCGGCCACCAGGATGCGTAGGGTGCCTTCCTTGGCTCGCTCAACCCGAGGGTATTTAAACGAAAAGTAGTTGATAATCCAGTACAAAAGCAGCACGCACGTGAGCACCAGCACACCTTGCAGGATACCGCGGTCGGGCACTTCCATCGGCACCGACACGATGCCGCCAAGCATAATCATCACTGAGAGCTCGGTCACGGTGAGCTGCTGGTGCTGCGCTTGCCGAGCAGGCGCAGCACCAGCAGCAGCACCACGTACACCACGAGCGTGCGCAGGGCGGCTTCGAGCAAAAATTCGAGCGGGGCCTCGCCCAGCAGCAGGCGCTGCCAGTCGCCCAAGTGAATGTCCTCTTTCTTCATACGCTAGCAGCGGCCGGCCCGGCTGCTGGCTCCTGCGGGATGCTACCAGCCACCCAGGCATACTTCCGGCTGCTCGTGCTAGCATACCAGCCTATCAACTGGCGGGTTACGCTGGGCTTATCCGATAAACCGACTGAAATCTACTGTTAATCAGAAGCTAAGTGATTTGCGACTTCGCGTAAGCAGAAGGTTTTAGGTACAAATACGGAGTGAAAAGAAGCGGGTTCTTTTGCCAAAATCGGTAATTATATCCCCCGCGAAAAGGTGTAGGGTGCATCTTTTCTTTGTAGAGGCGGGGCTACAATTGCTTGGCAAAACTGACCTTAATCTTCAGCTGAAAATCCGCGATAACCTTGAAAATCTCCTTCAGCGTCACGCGCTCTACCTTGGTCAGCTTCTTGGGGTCGAGGTAGTTATCGGGCGGCAGCTTGTCGTGCATCATCTGGCCGGCCTGCTTTTTGAGGCGCATCCCCATGAGGTAGTAGTACGATTGCAGCAGCTCCTGGTAGTCCTTTTCGGTGAACACGCCGAGCTGGCGCAGGGCCGCCAGGCGCTGCCCGGTATTGGTGGCGAAGACGCGGTGCTTGAGCGAAAACACGCGCACCAAGTCCACGATGGGCGACATGATTTTCTTGAGGTTAATCACCTGCTGGTCGCCCACCGCGAAGGTGCGGATGTTGTTGAAAAACGTGAGCGGCGGCTCGTACTGCAAGGCATTAATGGCCATGTAGTGCAGAAAGCGGTCGAGCGGCTTTTGCAATTCCAAATCCAGAAACTCGCGCAGCTCGTCCAGAATGCCCGCCTCGCCATACAGAAATCGGATGTCGAAAAACGCCGCGAAGCGCATCACGTTTTCGGGGTTCGACTCGTGCAGCCACTCCTGGTAGTTGCGCTTCCAGTGCGAGAGCGAGTGCGTCCACTTGGGGTTTTTGGCCATGAAGCCGCCGTCGCAAAAGCTGAAACCTATCTCGTTAAGGCGGTCGCTGACCTCGGTGGCGAAGTGTAGAAAGTAGGCCCGCACCTCCTCGCGGTGCTCGTTGGCCTTGTCTTCGTAAATGATGGCGTTGTCCTGGTCGGTGTGCAGCGTTTGTTCCTGCCGGCCCTCCGAGCCCAGCACGATGAAGACAAACTTGGCCGGCGGCGGCCCCAGCTCCGCTATCACGTCCTCAATGACTTTGAGGGCGATGGTGTCGGCCACGGTCGTGATAACCTGGTTCACAATTTCGGGCTTCACGCCGCGGTCGAGCAGCTGAAACACGATGTCGGGCACCTTCTGCCAGTTGCGCCGCAGCTCGCGCAGCGACTGCGCCTGCCGCACCCCCTGAATAAACAAAAACGGCGACTGCGCCTGCTCGGCCAGCAGCTTGTTGCGGCTGATGAAGCCCAGGTAGCGCCCATTCTCTTCCACCAGCAGGTAGCGCGTCTTGGTCCGAAACATGAGCAGCAGGGCCTCATACACAAAGGCTTGGCTGCTCACCGAGCGCGTGGGCGCGTCGAGGTAAGTGCTGATGGGCAGCCGGGCGTCGCCCAGCCCGGCCACTACCTTGTCGCGCAGCGTGATGTCGGTGACGTAGCCCACGACTTCCTTCTCAGCCTCATCGAGCACGAAATAGCAGCTCGTGCGGGCGCGGGCCATCAGGCGGGCTACCTCGTGGGTGGGCGTGTGGCCGGGGCAGGCCAGCAAAGGGCGCAGCTCCACGGTGGCCATGCGGCGCGAGTACAGCTCGTCGGCGGCGATGAAATTCTGGGCGGCCTGCGGGCCGGGGTGCACCAGCTGGGCGTACTCGGTATCGCCCATGAGCTGCCCGTAGCGGCTGGTAAAATACTGAAAAAAAGCCTCGTAGCCCAGACACAGCGCCCGAAAGTCGTTGCGGTGCAAAAAGTACACCCGCGTGCCGGCCCGCGCCTGCACCGTGCGCAGCGAGCGCTTCTTGTTGAGCAGCACCGACACGCCGCCGTAGCACTCGCCCGGCCCGTACACCTCGGCGAGGCGGCGCTGCTGCTGGCCGTCGTAAAAAAACGTGTCGTAGGCCCCCTCGATTATCAAATCGACGCCGCGCAGCTTGGTCGCGCCCTGGTGGTAGATAACTGCCTCGCGCGGGTGCGTTACCTCTTGCAGCAGGGTAGCCACTTCTTCCAGCACCTCGGGCGGCAGGAGGTTGAACGGCTCAACGGTGCGCAGAAACGCTACTTCATTTAACATTTATCAATTAACATTTAACAGGTGGCAGGTAGCAATACTAGGTAGCAAAACATGATGCGGTGCAAAAACCAGCTGTTAAATGATAAATGTTAACTGTTAAATGATTCCCAGCCAGTATTTCCAGAACGGGCGGCGGGCGGCGGCCAGCGCGGCGTGGGTGGGCGGCGGGGCCAGCGGAGCCTGCGAGGCCAGCGCTTCGGCGTCGATATCGCCGGTGCGCTGGAGCTCGAAAAAGCACTGCGCCGTAGCCTCGGCATCGGCCAGGGCATCGTGCTGGCGCAGCATGGGCCGCCCAAACTGCCGCTGATAAAGCTCGGCCAGGCGCAGGTACTGCTGGCGCACGGGCTGCATAAAGCGCTCGGTAAGGCGCATGGTGCAAAAGGTCGGCAGCTGCAAGTCTACCAGCGGGTTATCTAATCCCGAGCGGTGAAAACTAACGCCCATCATGTGGAAATCGAGCACCAGAAAATGGCCCACGACCAGCGGCTTATACTGCACCAGGTCGTCGTGCAGGCGCTGCATTACCTGGCGGCGGGGCTGGCCCTGCTCGTGCAAAAAGGCCAGCGTGAGGCCGTGAATCTGGGTCGAGGCAGGCGTCAGGTCGTAGTCGCTGGGGCGGATGTAGTGGTTTTCGGTTTTCACCAGTTCGCCCGTGGGGCCGTAGAGCAGCCACGCTATCTGGGCCACGTGGGGCCAGGCACCGGGCTCGGCGTAGGGCCGCCGCCAGTCGGCGGGCAGGCCCGAGGTCTCGGTATCAACGAACAGAACGTAGCCAGACACGACGGTAGGAGCGGGGCGAGTGGGAAGCGCCGGTAAAAGTACGGCCGCCGGGCCACTGGCGCTACGCCGTAAAACAATAGAGATTGTTGGCTTAGTTCTACCGTAGCGCGGGCTTTCAGCCCGCGACTTATTGCGCTTGGCATTGGCGGACTGAAAGTCCGCGCTACAAAATCTCGTGGCGGGTGCGGTAGGCGGTGCCTTTAAATAGGGCCAGCAGCGTGCCCTGCTGGCTGGTGAGGCGTAGCTGGTACACGCTCACCTTTTCTTGCAGGCTTTCCTCCTGGGCTTCTACCACCAGAATATCGCCTAGGCGGCCGGCGGCGAGGTAGTCGATGGTGGCGGTGAGGCCCACGCTCTGGCGGCCGTGGCTGTTGCAAGCCACGGCGAAGGCCGTATCGGCGGCGGCGAAGGCCACGCCGCTGTGCAGGGTGCCAAACCCGTTGAGCATATCGGGGCGCACGCGCAGGTAGAGGCGGCAGTAGCCCGCCCGCGCTTCGCCCAGCTCCAGTTGCAGCCACTGGCTGAACGGGTCGCGGGCCAGCAGTCGGGTCGCAATGGCCTGGGCGTGTGTGTCCAGGCTTGCGTCAGACGCAGACATAAATTAACTAATAATAAGCGGCAGAAGGTAGAGCGTAGCCAAGATACGGCGGCGCTTGCCCAACGGATGCTTAAAACCACAACAATTCCGAATTGCGTGCGCTGGCAATCAAGCTAAAGCGCCGGTATAGCCACGCTAGCGCCGCTCCAGCCCCTTGAGCAACATCGTGATAATGTGGTCTTCCAGCTCCTGGGCCGACAGGCTGCGCCCCGGCTTGAACCACAATTCGACCCAGCGCACGGCCGACAAAATAGTGTAGAGCGCCACCGTGGGGTTCACGCCTTGAAACTCGCCCGCCGCTACACCCTCCGCGATGAGCGCGGCAAAGCCCTTCTCGTAGCGGCGGCGCGCCTCCGTAAACTCGGTGAGGCGGCTGGCGGGCAAGTACTTGTAGTCGTGGTTGGCCACCGATACGTCGGGGCCGTCTTCCACCATCAGCTGGATGTGCTGGCGAATGAGCACCCGGATTTTCTCGCCAAACGAGAGCGGCAGCTGCTCTACCTCGTGCAGCTGCGCGATGTAGATGTCCGAAATGCGAAAGCAGATGCTGTCCAGAATCTCGTCTTTCGACTTGATGTGGTTGTACATGCTCGCCGCTTCCATGCCCACCTGCCCGGCAATGTCGCGCATGGAGGTGCCCACGTAGCCCTTGTCCTTAAACAATTTGGCGGCTTCTTCCAGAATAACTTGGCGCTTAGTGGGTTTGCCGTTCTTGGTCATGGTGCATACACTAACGCCCTGTCCGGCATGAGGCCGGGCAGGGCGTTGGGCGGTAGTAGTAAGAACCCATCCGGGAGGGTGGAGAGGGTGGGTGGGAGTTGGAGCCGCTGGCGTAGGGTGGGAGGATTGCCAGGGTGGATAGTGGGTGGCGGCCGGGGGCTGCCACCACGAAAATCAGGACGGGTTCTTACTAACGCGGGTGGGAATAAAGATTGGGTGGGACAAATGTACCGCCTTATTCGGAATTGGCTAACAAATGTTAGTTATTTTTACTAACAATCGTTAGTTAGCTTCGTAAGACACTGTATGTCAGATGAAAAATTTTGTCAGCTTTTTGGCAAGGCAAGCCTGGCTTAAAAAATGAAATCGACTTGCAGGCTGAAGTAGGCCCCGGTGGGCAGGGGCGCGGCCACGTCGCTGGGGGCAAAGCTGAGCATATCGGTAGCTTCTTTTTGCCGGAAAGTGGTGGTGTCGGCAGCCAGGGTGGCGGTGGGTTTGGGGGCCACGGGCAGGTCAAGAGTGGGAGTCATCAGCAACTAAAAAGCATGACGAATAAGTAGTAGATTATTCTCAAACAGAGTACTTAAAATGAATGAATAAGGAGGCCGGACTGCCTACCTCATGCAGCGCTGCAAAGCCTGCGTCAAAATCAACCGAACTGACCCCAAAAACCACCCGGCCCAGGATTTAAGCGGCGGGCAGGTTATTCCACGCTCAATTGCTGGGTGAGGAACTGGCCATCCACGGTGAGGCGGCAGGTGTAGAGGCCGGGGGCTAGCTGGGCCGCAGTCAGCTCGGCCTCGAAGGTGCCGGCCGGGCGCGCCTGGCCAGCGAGCACGGTGGCTACCTGGCGGCCCAGGTTGTCGTACACGACCAAGCTCACCACGGCCGCTTTGGCGAGGCTGATGGGCAGGCGCACCAGCCCGCGGGCGGGGTTGGGGTAGGCCCCGGCGAAGGTAGCCACGCCCGCCAGGCTGGCGCGGGTGGCAGTGCCGGTGGTGAGGGCGGGGCCGGTGAGGTCGTCGAAATAATAGGTGCTGGCGCTGCTGCTGCCCGGCGCGATGAGCAGGGCCAGCTGGTCGGTATCGGCCGGGCCCACGGTGGGGTCGAAGCTGCCGCCCGCGCCCGCCGTGAAGGTGAACGTCAGCGTCTCCCAGGCGTTGGCCGCCGTAGTAGTGGCGTTGAAGGTGCCCGCGTAGTTGCCGTTGGGGTAGTTGCTGGCGGTTTTGGCGCGGTTTTGCAGTACTAGCTGCACGGCGGTGCCGGCGGCGGGGCTGCGAAATTTCAGCGTCATTTTCAGCGCGCCGCTGGCGTAGGCGCTCACGTCGGCAAACCTGCCGGCCTTGGGCGCAAGCACGATGGTGGCGTACTGCTGCGAGCCGTCGCGGGCGAAGCTGGCGCAGGTCGTGCTGCTGTTGGCGGTGCTGCTGCCGGGGTTGGCGGCGGCCTGGTTGAGGGTGCCCTGCGCGGTGGGGTAGTTGAGCAGGCGGGTGGTTTCGAAGTTGTCGAGCAGCACGGGCGTGCTGGTGGAGGCCGGCACCAACTCGGGGCCCATCAGGTCGTCGAGGTAGTAGGTGGGCGTGGCGGTGGTGTTGGGCGCGATTAGCAGCACCAGCTGGTCTACGTCGTTGGCCGTCACGGTGGGGTCGAAGCTGCCGCCGCCGCCCGCCGTGAAGTTGAACGTCAGCGTTTCCCAGGTGTTGGCGGCGGCCGTGGTCGTGATGTCGAAGGTGCCCGCGTAGTTGCCGTTGGGGTAGCCGGTAGCGGCCTTGGTTTTGTTTTGCAGCACGGCCTGCACCGCCACGCCGGGGCCGGGGCTGCGAAATTTCAGCGAAATTTTCTTGGTGCCCGCCGAGTAGGCGCTCACGTTGGCCATGCGGCCGGGCGAGGCCGTGGGGTTGATGACGATAACGGCGTATTGCGACGCGCTGCGGTCGTACTTGGCGCAGGTGCTGCTGCTGTTCACGGCCGTGCTGCCGGGGTTAGCGGCGGCTTGGTTAAGGGTGCCATCCACGTAGCTGTACGTCACGAGGCGGGTCGTCTCGAAGTTGTCGTACAGCGTCTGGGCGGCAGCCGTGCGGGCAGCCAGCGCCAGGGTGGCGGTGAAGAGGGCTTTGGTAAACGTGTTCATAGGGCGGGGGTTGGGTGAGAAATGTGGGTGTTATCTGTGCTAACGCGGGTGCCTCACCCCCCGGCCCCCTCTCCGAAAAGGAGAGGGGGAGCCGACCGTGTGCAGACGGTCACAGACGTTAGAAGTCGTCAGGCTCCCCCTCTCCTTTTCGGAGAGGGGGCCGGGGGGTGAGGCGCTACGCTCGGCGAGCAGCCCTTCTGGCTAGAAAATTAATGGCTCTATTTATACTGGTAAAACCGCACGTAATCGACCTGCATGGTCTGCGGAAAAACCGTCGTCGCATCGGGGTTGCCGTCGAAGTCGCCGCCCACGGCTACGTTCAGAATCACGTAGAACGGGTTGTTGAACGGGTAGGCGTAGGGCGTTACTAGGCTGGGCGTGAAGGTGTAGTACGACACACCATCCACGAAAAACTCTAGCTTGTCTTGCCCGCGCACGCAGCTGAAGGTGTGGAAATCGGTGGAGAAATCGCCCGGCGTGCTGCTCGGCAGCGTGTACTGCGTGCCTTTGTACTGGTGGGTGGCCACGCTGCTGCCGTAGTGCATGGTCGAGTTGTTGACGCGGGGTGTGCTGCCGCGCAGCTCCATGATGTCGATTTCGCCGCAGGCCGGCCAGCTCACCTGGCTGTCATTCGAGCCCAGCATCCAGATGGCGGGCCAGATGCCCTTGCCCTTGGGCAGCTTGGCGCGCACGTCGAGGCGGCCGAAAAGGAAGTCTTTTTTGCCCTTCGTGATGATGCGGCCCGAGGTGTAATTGCGGCCGTTGTAGCTCTCGGGCTTGGCAATGATGTTGAGGTTGCCGCCGGTCACGGTCACGTTGTCGCGGCGGTTGGTGGTGGCTTGCAGCTCGTTGTTAAACCACACATCCTTCACCTCATACACCCACTTATTCTGGTCGAGCGCGGAGGTATCAAACTCGTCGCTCCACACCAGCTCAGTGTAGTCGGCGAAGGCTTTAGGGGTGGCGTTGGTAGTAGCGTTGCTGGCCTTCGCATCGTCCGAGATGGTGGGGCCGGGCGGCTCCTGCGTGCAGCCGCCCGTGGAGAGCAAGAGGACGAGGCCGGCCGAGAGGTTGCGCAGCAGGGTGGGATTGAGGAGGAAAGTCATGGAGAAAGTTGGATTGGTTGCTGTAGCGCCAAGCTCCGGCTTGGCGTTGCGTGAGGGGGTAGCCGGTGCGAGCGTGGCACCAAGCTGGAGCTTGGTGTTACTTCACCCGCATCTTTATCGTGAATACCGGGTCGTCTGTCGGCCCGCCGGCGCGCAGCACCATGTGCTGGTTATCGATGGAAAGGATGCGGTAGATGCGACTGGCGGGCGCATCGGTCACGCCGATGAAAGTGCCCGTTTGAGCCAGCACAAACTGCGCGATGCCCGTGCCCGAAGCCGGCCCGAAGGTGAAGGTGGTGCTGGTGGAGCGCGGGGCCTGGCAGGCGTACACGCCCGCCACGAAGGTTTCGGCTTTGGCGTCGTAGGTGAAGGTATTCGTTGTGCTGAAGGTGAACTCATCGTCGGCCTGGCAGGCGGGCAGGCTACCCAGCGCCCCGCCGGGGAAGTAGCTCGAAGGGGCCGACTCGGTGCCCACCGCAATGGTCTGGGCCACCGTATTATCGAGCAGCCAGGTGCGCGACGAGCCACCCGTGAGGTAGAGCTTGGCGCGGTCCTGGGCCGACAGCTGCGGCATGTAGGTCGTGATGGTTTTGGTGCCGTCGGGGTTGGTGCCTTGCAGGCGCAGCTTGGTAGCGGTGGCCTCCACAATGTCGTAGGTCTTGTTCACCACCGAGTCGGGCAGGCCGATAAACGACTTATTGCGTAGCAGTACCAGCTGCCCCAGCGAGCCGTTGGGCTTGAAAATAAAATCCGAATTGCCGCTCAGGTCGTTGCCACAGGCACCATTCTGGTAAGTAGCGCCGCCCGCGTCGTAGCTGTAGGTGAAGGAGCTGGTAAACGAAAACTGGTCGTCGAGCTGGCAGCCGTTGAGCGTGGTCGAGCTGGATAGCGTGGCTCCGCTGGCCGAGAGCCGCACCACCGCCCCCGGCTGGTCCGATAGCGTCCACGAGGTAGCGCCCGAGGTGGCGCAGGCCGTGAGCACCGCAAACGCCGCGTTGCCGCAGATGCTCGGAATAATGACTGGCACCTGCTGCGACTGCCCCAGCCCGGTGCGCCCGGCCGCCGTGAGGTGGGCGCGGTAGGTGCCCGGCAGCCGGTAGGTGTGGGTCACGTTCTGGCCCTGCGCCAGGGCCGAGCCATCGCCAAAATCCCACTGGTAGAGAAAGGAATCGGTGGACTTGTTGGTGAACGTGGCCACCACCGGGTATTGGCTCGTGTTGAGCGTAACCGTGAAATCGGCCGTGGGCAGCGGCCCCGAGAGGTCGGCCACCTCGTCTTTGCGGCAGGCCGCCAGGGCCGCCACGCCGGTCAGGAGGAGGGCTGCTTTGCGGAGATAGGAATGCATAAGAGAAGTCATTTAACAATTAACATTTATCATTTAACAGCTGTCGAATACCAATTATCATCTAGTAGTCAGCTTTTTGAAAGCAGCATAGCCACCCATTCACAAGCTGTTAAATGATAATTGATAAATGTTAAATGGCCTAATAGCCAGGATTTTGCGTCAGCGCCGGGTTAGCGTCGCGCTCCGACTGCGGAATGGGTAGCTTGTCGCTGAAAGGCTTCACGCCCTTGGCAACGAGCGCCGGCAGCGTGAGGAGCTTGCCCGTGCGCTTGAGGTCAAACCAGCGGTCGTCCTCAAACGCCAGCTCATAGCGGCGCTCCTTTATCACGGCGTCGGTAAAGTTGGGCGTGGCGGCCGTGAGGTTGGGCAGTCCGGCGCGGGTCCGCACCAGGTTGATGGCGTTCAGGCCCTCCTGCGTCGGCCCCACGGCCTCGGCGAGAATGAGGTAAACCTCGGCCAGGCGCAGCACCGGGAAGTTGAGCGGCGAGTCCCACACGTTGGTATTGGTCTTGCCCACAAACCACTTCTTGCAGTTATAGCCATCGGGCGAGCCCGTCAGCCGTGCGGGCTGCGCGGTGGTGGCGCTGCCCGCCGGGTAGGCATCGCCCGGCGACCAGATGGTGACAGCCTTGCGCTTGTCACCGGTTTCGTAGCCCTGCACAAACTCCGTTTCCGGGATGTTGAAGCCGTAGCCGCCCTGCGGCACCAGCCCCTGCCCGCGCGGCGCAAAAAACTCATTGCCCACGAAGCCCAGCCCGTCGAACGTGTACTCGTTCAGCCCGTTCACGTACTGCACCTCAAACAGCGATTCCTTGCCGTTTTCGTTGGCTACCTTGAAGTTGTCGCCGTAGTCGGCCCACAGGCTTTTGCCCGAATTGGCAATAACCTCGCGGGCGCGGGTGGCCGCCGCGGCCTTGTTGCCCTGCGTGAGGTACACCTTGGCCAGCAGGCCGGTAGCGGCCCACTTGGTAGCGCGCCCCAGGTCGGGGCCCGAGTAGCTGCCCGGCAGGTTGTCGATGGCGGCGGTGAGGTCAAGGATAATCTGGGCGTAGATGTCGGCCTCGGGCGAGCGCGGCAGGCGCGAGTCGGCCGGGGTGGCCGGCGGCACCAGGATTTTGGGCACGTCGCCGTAGGCGCGCACCAAGTCGAAGTAGTACTTGGCCCGCAGAAACTGCGCCTCGCCCAGGCAGCGCTTGCGCAGGGCGGCGTCCATGTTGGCGATGCCGGGCACCTTTTGCAGCACCAGGTTGCACGAGCCGATGCCCACGTAGGAGCCGTTCCAGAGGCGCGTGGTCATGGGGTTGCTGCTCGGGATATTGAAGAAATCGAGCTGAATTTCCTCGGCCCCGTCGCCGCCGCCCCCGCCGCCCGTGAAGGAATTGTCCGACATAATCTCGCCGATGCCCCAGAGCGCGTAGTTGTACTGCCCGCCCCGGTTTAGCTGCGCGTAGCACGCCGTGGTGGCCTGGATGGCATCCGATTCGGTCTGGTAAAAGCTTTCGGTGGTGATGCTGTCGGTGGGCTTGAGGTCCAGGAATTTCTCGCCGCAGCCGCCGAGGAGAGCGAGGGACAGGAGGGCCGCGGCCGAGAGTTTAGTAGGGGAGAGGTGCATAGAATTGGGTGGGATTCAGTAGTGGAATGGTGCTGCTCTGGCGTAATACCCCACCCCCGGCCCCTCCCCTCCGGGAGAGGGGAGCCGACTGTAAGTGGACGCAAGCAGTCGTAACCAGTCGTCAGGC
>NZ_DASTEP010000057.1:0-8025 GCF_035709525.1 Hymenobacter sp.
CTCTTTTTTGGAGAGGGGGCCGGGGGTGAGGTTCACGTCCGCTTAGCTCCACCTACTCAAAAACTGCCCAAACGCCTCTTTGTATTGCTCGCCCACCGGGATGGTTTCGGCGCCAATCTGCACCGTGAGGCGGCGCACGGACTCAATTTTATCCAAGGCCACGATGAAGGAGCGGTGGATACGCATGAAGCGGCGGGCGGGCAGCTTTTCTTCCATACTGCGCAAGCTCATCAGCGACAGCAGGGCGCGGGGCGTGCTTTTGAGGTGCACCTTCACATAGTCTTTCAGGCCCTCTACATACAGAATATCGTTGAGCGCCACGCGAATGAGCTGATACTCTACCTTGAGAAAAATATGGTCTTCCTCGGGCGCGGGAATCGGGGCGGCTTCAGCGTGGCTTTGCATTAGCTCAGCGTAAGCTTTGGCCTTGTTGGCGGCTCGCAAAAACTCCTCGTAGTTAAAGGGCTTTACCAGGTAGTCGAGCGCATCGACCTTGTAGCTTTCCAGCGCGTACTGCGGGAAGGCGGTGGTAAAAATGATGCGCGGCGGGCTGCCGGCCTGCCCCAACACCCGCGCCAGCTCCAGCCCGGTGAGCTCCTGCATCTGGATGTCGAGAAAGGCCACGTCCACCTTTTCGGTGAGTTCGTGCAGGCCTTGCAGGGCCTCCACGCCGCTGCCGTAGCGGCCCACGAGGTTGAGAAAAGGCGTTTGCTCGATGAAGGTGCAAACCAGGGCCAGGGCCAGCGGCTCGTCGTCGACGGCGATGCAGTTGATGGGCATTTTTATAATGACTAATGGTTGATGACTAGTGCCTAATTGCGCTTCGGCGCTTTCGCAACTGCACTCCCAAAATGCAGCCTACGTGCCCACTTGCAAGGCAAGTTGCACGTCGAACTCGTTGTCGGGCGTGCGCTCGGTTACGTGCAGGGCGTAGCGGCCGGGGTAGAGCAGGTCGAGGCGGCGGCGGGTATTGGCAAGGCCGATGCCGTTGGAGCCGGCCAGGTCGGTGCTGGCGCGGGGCACCAGGGTGTTGCGCACTTCGATTTCGAGGCGGTCAGCGGCGGGCTGTTTCAGGCTGATGACGATGCGGCTGGCCTGGGTGGCGGCCACGCCGTGCTTGAAGGCATTTTCCACGAAGGGCAGCAAAATCATGGGCGCGATGAGCACCTCGCGCACCGGCTCGGGATGCTCAAACACTACCTGCACGCGGTCGGTGAGGCGCAGCTGCATAAGCGTGATATAATCCTGAATAAAAGCTACTTCCTGGCTCAGCTGCGCGTGGCCGGCGGCCGTGTCGTAGAGCACGTAGCGCATCATGCGCGAAAGGCGGTGCAGGGCCGCCCGCGCCCGCTCGCCGTCGATGAGCGTAAGCGAGTAGATGTTGTTGAGGGTATTGAAAAAGAAGTGCGGATTTATCTGGGCCTTGAGCAAGCTCAGCTCGGCCTCGGTGCGCTGCTGGTCGAGCTGCACGCGCAGCTGGGCCTCGCGCTGCCAGTGCTGCACCACCGTAAAGGCCGTGGCAATACCCAGCACGAGCAGCGTGATGAGCATGGTAACGAGGTCGAAACGCGGGCCCCGGCCGCCGCGCGGGCGCGGCGGCATTGGCGGACCGGCCCGGTGGTGGGCCACGTCGCTGGGTGCTACGCCGCCCGCCGCCTTAAAGGCTTCGCGCAGCAGCTCGGGCAGGTGCAAGGCGTTTTCGAGGCCCCGGCTCAAAAGCTGAATGGCCGCCGCCGTGCCAACTAGGGCCAGAATAAACCAACCCGTGTGCCCGCGCAGCAGCAGGCGCGGCACGCTCACGTAGGCCGTGAGGTAAAACGCGCCCGCCCACAGCAGCAGCAGCACGCCCTGCTTGACCCAGAACTGCATGGGCAGCGTGATGTGCATGGGCTGAAAAACCAGCAGCGTGAGCGCCAGCAGCCCCCAGGCCAGCACATGAATCAGGGGCGTGAGGTAGCGCCGAAAAGTAAATGCAGCCATAGTAAAATCCAGTACACGTCAAAAGTAGCCGCCCCCCGCCGGGCCCCGCTCCTACTCCCGACTACCGGGCCGATTGTGCCGACTGTGCCCCGCGTTTCTTCGGCCAGGCGCAGTAGCGCGGACTGTCAGTCCGCGACCGACCGGGCTCGCCAGGTACACCGCGCTACGGGGCTGCGAATTATCTTGCGCTACGCTTCTTCCCACCTCCACTACTCACTCTGTGTTTCCTGGCTTTTCACTTGCCCGCTGGCTGATGCGGCCGGCCGGCCGCCGCCTTTTGGGCGGTAGCTGGGCCGCGTTGCTCGTGCTGGTGCTGCTGGCTCACCGCGCCGCCGCCGCGCCCGAAGACACGCTCGTCATCGAGCCAGCCCGCCCCACCCAGTTTCTCGACGAGCGCTTTTACAGCGTGCTCGAAGACCCTACCGGCCGCCTGCCGCTGCGCGTGATAAGTAGCCCGGCCTGGGCGGGGCGCTTTGCCTCGGCGACGGGCACGGCGCAGCCGCCTAACATTCAGCACACGGGTAGCACGTACTGGCTGCGCCTCACGGTGCTGCCACGGCCCACGCTCATCCACGACTGGTATTTAGAGTTATACGACCCGCACATCGGGGCGGCTACGCTGTTTCGGCCGCTCGGGGCGGGGGTTTTTGATAGCGTGGTGACGGGGGCCAAGCTGCCCTTCGCCAGCCGCCCGCTGGCGTACAAGAATTTCCTATTCAACCTGCCCCAGCGGGCGGGGCAGCCGGCCACCTACTACCTGCGCCTGCGCTCCGACACGCGCACCAGCTTTCGCGGGATGCTGCACAGCGGGCCGCAGCTCGTGCCCGAGCTTAGTTTGCAATACTGGCTGCTGGGCGGCTTCTACGGCGTGCTGTTCATCATGCTGCTGTACAATCTCTTCCTGTACTTCTTTCTCAAGGAGCAGTCTTACCTCTACTACGTGCTGTACGTGCTGAGCGGGGCGCTGCTTTTTCTGTCGGAAGACGGGCTGGGCTTTCAGTACCTGTGGCCCGGCAGCCCGCCGCTCAACCACCTGGTGGAGGCCCTGGCGCCGGTGCTGCTGCTGGTCACGTTTGCGCAGTACGCCCGCACGTTTCTCGACGTCGCGGCCCGGCAGCCGGGGCTCGACCGGGCCATCCGGTGGGTGGTGGCGCTCAGCGTGGCGCTGCTGGTGCTTGATGTGGCGGTGGTGCATTCGGGGTTCAGCTTTTGGCTGTATCTGCTGCCGTATGGGCTGCTCTACTACGCGGCGTGGCGGGTGTACCGGGGCGGGCTGCGGCCGGCGCGCTACCTGCTGCTGGCCCAGGCGCTGGTGGCCGGTAGCCTAGCCTTCCTCATCAGCCGCAAGCTGGGCATCGACTTCTACAACAACGCCTACACCGTGTACAGCCTCAACGTGGCCTTCGTGATAGAAGTGGCCGTGCTGAGCTACGCCCTGGCCGACAAAATCAAGGGCATCATGGACACCACGCTGCTCACCCAGCGCAGCTTACTGAAGCAGCTTCGCAAAAAACACCACGCCCAGGACCAGCTGGTAGTGCAGCTACGCGAAAACCAAGTCCTTAAAGACCAACTCAATACTGAGCTCGAAGCCCTGGTGGCCCGCCGCACCGACGAGCTGCGCCAGCAAAACGACACCATCGCGGCCCAAAACCGCGAGCTGCTGGAGCGCAACAGCCTGCTGGCCTTGCAGTCGGCCGCCATCGAGCAGCTCAACCGCGACCTGAGCCGCGATTTACAAGACCAGAAAGCGGCCCGCATCCAGGCCCGCGAGGTCGATTTTGGCGAGTTCAGCCAGCTTTTCCCGGACAAGGACGCCTGCCTGCGCTACCTCGCCGACCTGAAATGGGCCGCTGGCTACCGCTGCCGCAAGTGCGGCCACGAGAAAAGCTGCGCTGCCCGCGAGCCCCACGCCCGCCGCTGCACCCGCTGCCGCTACGTGGAGTCGGCCACCACCGGCACGCTGCTCCAGAAGTGCAAATTCGCCCCCGAAAAGGCGCTCTACGCGGTATTCCTACTGCATACCCACCGCGGCAACTACGCCCCCGCCGAGCTGGCACGGGTGCTGGAGCTGCGCCCCGCCACCAGCTGGGCCTTCGCTCAAAAAGTGCTGGCCGCCTTGCAGCGCCGCCGCTTGGCGGCCGACTACGAGGAAACCGAGCCCTGGGCGCATGTGCTGCTGGAAGTGGAGGTGGAAATGGAAGCCCAGGAGGTTGGGGCCGAGTAGTTAAGTCGTGGAGGGTGTAGAGACGCAATATTTTGCGTCTTGCGTGAGGGTACGCTCCCCAAACGTAAGACGCAAAATATTGCGTCTCTACACCCTCCACAACATATGAGCAACAGCCCCAGCGGGGCGAACCCGTCGGTAGTAACAATGTAGGAATGATTGGTTAAAGCCCCGTAGGGGCGACCCTGTCAGCTGGCAGGGTCGCCCCTACGGGGCTTTTGCGCGCTTGTAGATGCGTCTTACTACTGACGGGTCGCCCCGCTGGGGCTGGCTCACCACTTGGGTCTGCTAGTTGTTTCCAGCACTGCCCCGCGCCTACAGCTACTCGTCAAAACCGCAAACCCCGTCGCAAGTCAGCCGCCAACGTTTGCGGCTGACTTTTTTTTCAAAAAAGCAGGATTTTTTGCATTGTTTTTTAGCCTGACGGGTCGGGCACAACTTATTCGCTTTAGCAGCCCATAGGCCCGTTAAGGAGTTGCATCGCGTGTGCGCTAAGCGTATGGCACCGCGCCTCTATCTACCCAAAAAGGCCCCTGACGTGGTTCTAGGGCCCTTTTCAAGCTTGCATTTGCCCAACACGGGCCGCTAGCTTTGGCTCATCCTTTTCCCACCTTTATGAACCAATCTCTCTACCGCACTGCGCTTTTGCGGCGTACAATGGCCGTGTTGGCTTGTGGGCTGCCGGCTGCCGGGGCCGCGCCTGCTACGGCCGCTAGTTTGCGCGAGGCCGCAGGCATCTTGCGGCCCGTTGCTCCTATTCCCATCACCGGCCGCGTGACGGGGGCCGATGGCGCGGGGCTGCCGGGCGTGACGGTATTGGTGCGCGGCACCAGCACGGGCACCAGCACCGCCGCCGATGGCAGTTTCAGCCTCACCGCACCCGAGGGCAGCACGCTGCTTTTCAGCTTCGTCGGCTTCGTGTCGCAGTCGGTGGTCGTGACTTCGGCCAATGCGGGCAGCATCAGCGTGAAGCTGACTGAATCGGCGCAGGGGCTGAACGAAATAGTGGTGGTGGGCTACGGCACCCAGGAGCGCCAGGACGTGACCGGGGCCATCTCCTCGGTGTCGGGGCGCGACATTGCCAGCCAGCCGGTGGCCGACCCTACGCAGGCCCTGCAAGGCCGGGTGGCGGGCGTGACCGTAACCCAAAACTCGGGCGCGCCGGGCGGCGCGGGCGGCACCTCGGTGCGGATTCGCGGCATCTCGTCGCCCGGCAACAACTCGCCGCTGTACGTGGTCGATGGCTTCCCGCTGCCGTCTAACGACAGCGGGTTTAACCCGGTCGAGAGCCAGCTCAATTCCATCAACCCCAACGACATCGAGAGCATCGACGTGCTCAAAGATGCCTCGGCCACGGCCATTTATGGGCTGCGGGCGGCCAATGGCGTGGTGATTATCACGACCAAGCGCGGCAAGGCGGGCACCTCTAATATTTCGGTGGATGGCTACCGGGGCTTTCAGCAGGTGTGGCGCAAGCTCGACTTGCTTGATGCCCAGCAGTATGCGCTCATCAACAACGAGAGTTTGATTGCCAAGGGCGACCCTATCAACAGCAAGTTTGCCGACCCCAGCGCGCTGGGCGCGGGCACCGACTGGCAGAAGGCGGTTTTCCGGCCCACGGCCGTGATTCAGAACTACACGCTCTCGGCCAGCGGGGGCAGTGAGAAGGCGCGCTACGCGCTGTCGGCGGGCTACTTCCAGCAGGATGGCACGCTGGCGGGCTCGCATTTTGAGCGCTTTACGGTGCGGGCCAATGGTGACATTCAGCTCAATAAGTACGTGAAGGTGGGCAACAGCCTGGCCATCACGCACCAGGAAGACCGGCAGCTGAACACCGGCAACGACGAGTTTGGGGTGCTTAATAACGTGCTGCAAGCGCCGCCCACCGTGCCCGTGTACAACCCCAACGGCACCTGGTACGAGCCCAACGCCACCAACGATAACTACGTGGAGCCCAACCCGGTGCTGCAATCTAATATTACCAACTCCAAGTTTTCGCGCAACCGCATTATCGGCACGTTCTTCGGCGAAATCGAGCCGCTGAAAGGGCTGCGCTTCCGCACCAACGTGGGGGCCGACCTGATTTTTGACAATAACAACGGCTTTACGCCCTCGCTCGGCCCCAACTCGCCGCGCAACTCGGTGGCCGGCGCGTACTCGTCGAGCAATTATAACCCGACGTATCTCATTGAAAACACGCTGACTTACGACCGCAGCATCGCCGACAAGCACCACTTTACGGTGCTGGCGGGGCAGTCGGCGCAGCAGTTTCAGTACACCTACCTGTCGGCGGGGCGCACGGGCTACCTCAATAATCAGCTCCAGAACATCAACGCCGGGCCTACGGGCAATATCAGCTTTCCGAACACCAACGGCGGCGTCGGCATCGCGCCCATTACCGACCGGCTGGTGAGCTACTTCGGGCGCGTCAACTACGAGTTTGCGGGCAAGTACCTGCTCACGGCCACGGCCCGCTACGACGGCACCTCGCAGTTCAGCTTAAACCGCAAGTTCGGCTTCTTTCCGGGGGCGTCGATTGGGTGGCGGCTTTCGGAGGAAAGCTTTATCAAGGACATTCCGACCATCAGCAACCTGAAAGTGCGCGGCGGCTACGGCAAGGTGGGCAACCCCTTGAATGCCGGGCGCTTCGCCTACCTGGCTACCATCAATACGGGCATTACCTACCCGTTTGGCAGCCCGCAGGTGGTGTTTAACGGCGCTGGCCCTACCCGCGGCCAGAACGACGACCTGAGCTGGGAAAACAACTACCAGGCGAACATCGGCGTGGATTTGGGCTTGTTCCAGAACCGCATCGAGCTGTCGGTGGACGTGTACGACCGCCGCTCGCCCAACCTGCTGGCCTCGGTGCCGCCAGCCTATACTTCGGGCACCTACGAGTCGGTGCCCACCAACGCCATTTCGGCCTACAACCGCGGCCTCGACCTCACGCTGAACACCCGCAACTTGGTGAGCGCCGAGGGCCTGAACTGGACGACGGGCCTCACGTTTTCGACCTTCAAAAACCGCATTAGCGACCTCAACGTGGCCGTGCCCTTCAACGGCCTGACTACCCGCACCGGCACCGCCATCACGCGCTTCGACAAGGGGCAGCCGTTTGGCGCGTTCTACGGCTACGTGGCCGATGGGCTGTTTCAGACCCAGGAAGAGGTGAACAAGGCGCCCAAGCAAACGGTGGGGGCCACGCCCGGCACCAGCACCGCGCCCGGCGACATTCGCTTTAAAGACCTGAACGGCGACGGGGCGATTACCGACCTCGACCGCACGTTTATCGGCAGCCCGATTCCGGCTTTTACCTACGGCATCAACAACACGCTTACCTACAAAGGCTTCGACCTCAACGTGTTTGTCCAGGGCTCGCAGGGCAACGACGTGTACAACCTCAACCGCGTGTACACCGAGGGCGGCCTCTACAGCAACGGCAACAGCAGCACCCGCGTGCTCAACCGCTGGACCGGCGCGGGCTCGACCAACGACGTGCCCCGCGCCGTGGCCGGCGACCCTAACCTGAATTTGCGCGTGAGCAGCTACTTCATCGAAGATGGTTCCTACCTGCGCATCAAGGTCTTAACCCTGGGCTACAATTTCCCCAAAACGCTCATCAACCGCTTTGCCGGCCAAACCCTGCGCGTGTACATAACCAGCCAAAACCTGCTGACGCTGACCAAGTACACGGGCTTCGACCCCGAGCTGGGCGGCGCGGGCCTCGACCGCGGGATTTACCCGCAGTCGCGGGTGTTTCTGGCGGGCGTGAATATTGGTTTTTAAGCCCTTCAGCCGTGAGACCCCACCCCCGGCCC
>NZ_DASTEP010000058.1:0-46084 GCF_035709525.1 Hymenobacter sp.
CATCCAAAAACCCACTCATCCATTCCTTGCGTATGCCCAGGGCCGACCCTGCCGCATGGAAACTACCCCGCTGTTCTGGATTTTATTTAACCTGTTCATCATCGGGCTCTTGCTGCTCGATTTGCTGGTTTTCAACCGCAAGGCCCACGCCGTAACGCTGCGCGAGTCGCTGCTCCAGACGGCCGGGTGGGTAACGCTGGCGCTGGGCTTCAACTACTTCGTGTACCGCAGCCTGGGCCACGAGGCCGGCCTGCAATGGCTGACCGGCTACTTGGTCGAGGAGGCGCTGAGCGTAGACAATCTGTTTGTCTTTCTACTCATCTTCAACTATTTCAAGGTTCCGGCCGAGTACCAGCATCGGGTGCTGTTCTGGGGCATCCTGGGGGCGCTGGTGTTGCGGGCCTTGTTTATCGTGGCGGGCGCGGCGCTGCTGGCCAAGTTTCACTTTTTGTTTTACATCCTGGGCGCGTTTTTGGTGTACACGGGCATCCGCATGGCCTTGAGCGGCGGCGAAGACCCCGATGTAGACCCGCAGAATAACCCTGTGGTGCGGTTTCTGCGGCGTCATTTGCCCATTACCACGCAGTTCGACAAGGGGAATTTTTTCACCTACCGCGATGGTGTGCGCTTTGCCACGCCGCTGCTGGTGGTGCTGGTGATGGTCGAAACTACCGATGTGGTGTTCGCGGCCGATTCTATCCCGGCCATCCTGGCCATCTCGCGCGATACGTTTATCGTGTACACGTCCAACGTGTTTGCCCTGCTGGGGCTGCGCTCGCTGTACTTCGCGCTGGCGCGGCTCATGGCGGCGTTTCACTTTTTGAATTATGGGCTGGCGCTGATTCTCATTTTTATCGGCGGCAAGCTGCTAGCTGAGGACTTTTTGCGCGTGCACTACCAGCTGGAAATCCCCGTGCCAGTGTCGCTGGGCGTGGTGGGCGGGCTGCTGCTGGGCTCGGTAGCGGCTTCGCTGCTGTGGCCCAAGAAGGAAAATGAAGCGTAAGTTTCCTTCCTCTCTTCAATGCTTTAGTGCTACCCAAACGCGCGCAAGCTGAAGCTTACGGTACACTTCCTAACATCTGCCCGCTTTCGAGCTTTCTTAATTCCGACGTTCCACCCTCCTGCCCTGCTCCCCTTGACCTCCCTGGCCGACCACGTAGCCCACGGCTTCGCCCAAACTCCCAAAACGCTTTCCTCCAAGTACTTCTACGACGCGGCGGGCAGCCGGCTGTTTCAGCAGATAATGGCCCTGCCCGAGTATTACCCCACCCGCACCGAGTTGGGCATTTTTCAGGCACAGGGCGCGGCCATCGTGCGGGCGCTGCAAGCGGGCACGGCCGCCGGCCAGCCGCTGGCCGTAGTAGAGCTGGGCGCGGGCGATGGCCTGAAAACCAAGATTTTGCTGCGCGAGCTACTCGCCCAGCCCACGGCGGCCTTCACCTACGTGCCGGTCGATATTTCGCCCTCGGCGCTCGATGAGCTGGTGGCCTCGCTGCACCAGGAGCTGCCCGCGCTGCCCACCGCGCCGCTGGCGGCCGAGTATTCGGAGGCTCTCGCTACCCTGGCCGCGCGGCCCGAGGCCAAGGCCGTGCTGTTCCTGGGCTCTAATATCGGCAACTTCGGGCCCGCCGACCGCGAGGCGTTTCTGCGGTCGCTGGCCGCGCCGCTCACGCCCGCCGACCGCCTGCTCGTGGGCTTCGATTTGCGCAAAGACCCGCGCCGCATCCGGGCCGCGTATGATGATGCCCAAGGAATTACGGCCGAGTTTAACCTCAATCTGCTGCGCCGCTTCAACGCCGAGCTCGACGCCGATTTTGACCCCGAACACTGGCAGCACTACCCCGACTACGACCCCAGCACCGGCGCCATGCGCTCGTGGCTGGTGAGTTGCCGCGCCCAAACCGTGTACATCGGTGCGCTCGGGCAGGCGTTCGAATTTGCCGCCTGGGAGGCCATTCACACCGAAAACTCCTTCAAATTCACGTTGCCCCAAATAGCCGAACTGGCCGATGCCGTGGGGCTGCGCGTGGTCGAGGTGTTTCAGGATGCGGCCGGCGACTTCGCCGACGTGGTGCTGGCGCGGGCGTAATTTTGTAACGGTTATTTTTTCCGTCATGCTGAGCGGAGCGCAGCGGAGTCGAAGCATCTCTTTCGCATAGTAACTTCTAACGTCTGGTTAGTAATGCGAAAGAGATGCTTCGGCTCCGCTGCGCTCCGCTCAGCATGACTCGTTTTTATTCCTTATTGACTTCTATGAAAGCGCACCTTCGGCCGACTATTCTCCTCGCCTACCCCGTCGTGCTCAGCCAGTTGGGGCACGTGCTGGTGGGCGTGTGCGACTCCGTGATGGTGGGCCAGCTGGGCAAGCTGCCACTCGATGCCGTGGGCATGGGCGTGAGCGTCACGACCCTGCTCATGGTGCTGGGGCTGGGCATCAGCATGGGCTCGGTGCCGCGCGTAGCGGCGGCCAACGGGCGCGCCGACCACGCCTTTCTGGGCCGGCTGCTGGTGGGCACGGTGTGGCTCAATACGCTGGTGGGCGTGGCGCTGCTGGGTTTCAGCCAGCTCTTGCCGCTGGTGCTGCCGCTGCTCAAGCAAGCGCCCGAGGTAGTGGCGCTGGCCGCGCCCTGGGTGCGCGTGGTAGGCTGGTCGCTGCTGCCTCTAATGGTATTTCAGGGTTTCCGCGAGTGGGCCGAGGGGCTGGGGCTGACCAAGCAGGCCATGAAGCTTTCCATCGCCGGCAATGTGGTGAACGCGCTGCTGTGCTACGCGCTCATTTTCGGGCACTTCGGCGCGCCCGCGCTGGGCCTTATGGGCGCAGCCTGGGCCACGCTGATTTCGCGCATCGGCATGGCCGCCCTGATGGCGCAGTACGTGCTGCGGGCCGACAAGCTGCGCACCCGCCGCCCCGCCGAGGCCAGCGCCTGGCTGCGCCCCGGCCTGGCCGAACTGCGCGGGCAGCTGGCGCTGGGCCTGCCCATCGGCATGCAGATGATGCTGGAAGTGGGCGCGTTCAGCGCGTCGTTTCTGATAATAGGCTGGCTGGGCGTGACGCCCCAGGCCGCCCACCAAATTGCCATCAACGTGGCTTCCGTAACCTACATGGCGGCCACCGGCATCGCAGCGGCGGCCACCATCCGGGTGGGTAGCCTGCGCGGGGCCGGCAACCTGCCCGAGGCCCGCAAGGCGGGTTTTGCGGCCTACTGGCTGACGTTCGGCTTCATGAGCGCGATGGGGCTGCTGATGCTGGCATTGCGCCACGTCATCCCGGCGTTCTACAACGACGACCCGCTGGTGCTGGCGCAGGCCGGCACGCTGCTGGCCATCGCGGCGGCCTTCCAGGTTTCGGATGGCTTGCAGGTGGTAGGCCTGGGCGCGCTGCGCGGCCTGGAGGACGTGAAAGTGCCTTCCGTGGTGGCGCTGCTGGCGTATTGGGCGCTGGCGCTGCCCATCGGCTACGGCCTGGGCTTTGGGCTGCACATGGGCGCGCCGGGCGTGTGGCTGGGTTTGCTCACGGGCTTGTCGGTAGTGGCGGTGGTGCTGCTGCTGCGCTTTCGCCGCCGCAGCCAAGCGGGCGCGCTACCGCCCGCCGCGCCTGCCGGCCCAGCCGAGCTGGCCAAGGCTGATGAGCTGCTGGTGCTGGGCCAGCCAGCCGGATAAGTAGCCCAAGCGGCGAGGTAGCCGCAGCGCGGTGGCATGTTGGTAATTGAGAATGAACAGCAAGCAAAATGAGCCGCAAAGCGGCGGCACCAAGCTTTAGGGTGCCGCCGCTTTGCGGCTCATTTTGCTATCAAACGGCTTAAACTACCAACGTGTCGCCGCGCTGCGGCTACCTCGCCGCTCAAGCTAAGCAGGCGCTCCACCAAGCCGACACTTTTTGCGTTTGGCGGGCGTTGGGGGAGCAGGCTGCTTTGGCCGCTTTCCCTACCCATGCTTCATCAACTGGTTGCCGGCGCGCTGCTCGCGCTGGCGGGTCTTTTTACCACCGCCGCCCACGCGCAGGCTAATACGGCGGGCGGCACGCTGCACTGGTCGGCCAGCCGGCCGCTGGTGCTGGCCGATTTTCAGGGGCGGCCCCGCATTGGCGAAACTCACGCGGCGCTCACTTCGGCTACCATCGTGGCCGAGGTAGCCTGCAAGGGCGGGCAGTTTACGGGCCACGTGCAGGCGGCTTTCGACCCTGCCGTGTCGTGGTGGCGCGAGCCGGCCACTGCCACGCCCCGGCTGCTGCGCCACGAGCAGCTGCACTTCGACATCACGGAGGTGTATGCCCGCCGCCTGCGCCAGAAGCTGGCCGCCGTGCGCGTGCCCTGCGCCCAGCTGGGCAGCGCCTTCGAGCGCCTCGCCCAGGGCGTGTATGCCGACTGGGAAAAGGCCGAAGCGCAGTACGACCGCGACACCAACCACGGCCTACTGCCCGCACCGCAGGCGCAGTGGGAAGCCCAGGTGCAGCAGCAGCTGGCCGACCTGGCCGCCTGGGCCGACAAGGAGGCCTAAAGCAAAGTAGCGCGGACTTTCAGTCCGCGCTACTATCTGGGCCAATTGCTACTGAATAGTCAACTGATACTCAAATACCTGCTTCAGCTTATTGTCGGTGATGATGAGCGTATACGGCCCCGGCACGGCGGGCTTCACGAAGGGCACCGCCTGGATGGCCTGGTACAAGTCGCGCCCAAAAAAGCGACCGGTGCTGGGCCGGGGCGTGGCCGTGTACACGTCGGTGCCGTCTTTGGTGCGGGCGGCGAGGGTAAGGGCGCTAGGGTCGGTATTCTGCGCGCCCCGGCGGTGGATAGTGAGCACGAGCGCCCCACCCGCCGGCAGGGCCGCCAGCCGCCGCTGATACGTGCTATCGGCCCAGCTGTGGATTTTGCGTAGTTCGTCAATCTCGGCTTGCAGCTCGATAGGTGAGCGGTAGCACACGCGGGTGTACGTGCCGGTTTTGTCGGCGTCCTCGTCGGTGTTTTTGGTTACGTTGGCTACGGCCGGGCATTCGGGGTCTTTCTGGGCAAACACGTAGCGCTTGCGCGGCGGGCCGGCTGGCGTGGGGTACTTGTCGGCGGCTTGGGCCGAGGCTTCAGCAGTAGCCAGCCCCAACACGCCCACGCCCAGCAGACCAATTTTCAACAGAAAATTAAATTGTACTTTAAGCATAACAAATAGACAAACGAGCAACTATAATTGAACGCTACAAAGAACGGCACTAGCCGCCAATTATACAGCCCAGGGCTACTCTTTTGGCCGTTTACTGCTTTCGTTCCGGCTCGCTCAGGGCTTGGCCGGCGCGGGGGCCACTAGTTGCATCGTCCCGGTTTCCCACTGCTCGTCGCGGTACACCACCGTTTTGCGGTGCTGCGCATCGGCGGGGAGGCTGTCCAGATGCGC
The DNA here is from genome assembly GCF_035709525.1 of Hymenobacter sp. Classification (GTDB taxonomy): domain Bacteria; phylum Bacteroidota; class Bacteroidia; order Cytophagales; family Hymenobacteraceae; genus Hymenobacter. The sequence continues at coordinate 5,383 of NZ_DASTEP010000058.1, forward strand.
CACGTAGTTGTAGGTGCGGCCGGCGCGCAGCTGCTGCTTATCGAGCACGTAGCGCCCAAATTTCCTGACTTGGTAGCTGCCCTTCACCACCGCTACCTGGGCTTCGCGCTGAAACCGAGCGGGCGGGTAGCGCAGGTAGTACAGGGCGTAGATGTAGGCCGGGTCCGCTCTCAGGTCGACCAGCACCTGCCCGGTGGGCGGCAACTGCGCCAGCGCCGCGAACGCCGGCTCCAGCCCAGCCCGGAAATCAACGCCGATTTCGCCGTGCCGATAGCTGCGGAAGTAGTGCCGCACGGCCGGAAAACCGCTGAGCACCACCCACAGCAGCGCCAGGTTCCAGATGAGGCGCTTGGGCGCGGTGGGCCGCAGATTGTTGATGATGGCCGCCGTGCCCCACACGGCCAGCACCAGGCAAGGCACAAAGAAATGGTTTATCCGGTTGACATTCAGCTCAAACAAGTAGAACAACGGCACGCAGGCCAGCAGCCAGGCCACCGCCAGCAGCCCCACTACCAGGGCGGGCTGCTCGGCCAGCCGGCGGCCCGCCTGCCACAGCCGCACCAGCACCAGCCCGAAGCCCAGCAGCGCCAGCCCCCACACAAAATAGCCCAGCAACGGGTACTCGGCCAGCAGGTTGTAAGACGTTTTATCGTCGAAGCCCCGCATGAGCAGGTCGGTGTTCCAGTTATAAAAGTCGCTCCAGGTGCCGTGCCGCGCCACTTCTTCGAGCCGGTTGCCGACCAGCAGCGGCGTCGAGAAAAACAGCTTATCGGTCCAGGCCAGGTTGCGGTGCAGCACGTAGTTTTCCAAGAAGAACAGCAAAAACGGCAGCGCCCCCGCCACAAACAGCCCCAGTGCCAGCAGCCACGCGCCCAGCCGCGGCACCATGCGCCGCCAGCAGCCCAGCAGCACCAGCCCCAGCAGCGTGGGCAGCACCACGATGGTAGTGCCGTAGGCGTAGAGCGCCACCGCGAAGGGCAGCAGCGCGGGCACCACCCAGCGCAGCCGCTGCGTGCCGATGGCCTGGCGCAGCAGCACGCCGCCCAGCAGCATCCAAAACACGACTAGGTTGCTTTCCAGCCCCCAGCGGCTCAGCATAAAGTGCCACGGTGCCAGGGCCAGCAGCAGCAGCCCCAGCAGCGCCGGCCGCCGCCCCAGCGGCCGCAAAAACACGAAAAACAGCGGCAGCGTGAGCAGCCCCAGCAACAGCGGCACCAGCCGCACCGATACCATGTTGAGGCCCAGCAGCTGCACCACTGGCACCGTCAGGTACGAAAGCAGCACGTTTTGCCCGCTGCCCCAGCCCGGAAAATAAGCCGGCAGGTGGTTGCCCCAGCGGTCGGCCCCGGTGGTAGCCAGCGCGTAGGCTTCGTAGGCGCTCGATGCCTCATCGGCATTGAGGCCGGGCGGCAGCGCCGGAAATTTCACCACCCGCACCACTACCCCCACTACCAGCGCAAACAGCACGGCCAGCCGGTAGCGGCGCTGCTCCCGGCTCAGGTTTTGCCACGATTTCAACATCAACCTAGCCTCCGTAAATCTCCACCAATTCTTCGCCCGCCGCGTTGCGGCTGGCCCGGTACATGCCCTCCGAGTTGAAGGGCAGCGCCAGGTTGCCGGCCGCATCCACCGCGATGAGGCCGCCCTCGCCGCCTACGGGGGCCAGCTTATCATGCACCACCACGCGGCAGGCCTCGGCCAAAGTCAGGCCTTTATATTCCATCAAACAAGCCACGTCGTAGCCCACCACGGCCCGGATGAAGTACTCGCCGTGCCCGGTGCAGCTGATGGCGCAGCGCGCATCGGCCCAGGTGCCGGCCCCGATGATAGGCGTGTCGCCGATGCGCGAGTAGCGCTTGTTGGTCATGCCGCCGGTGCTGGTGGCGGCGGCCAGGTGGCCGCGCACGTCGCGGGCCACGGCTCCTACGGTGCCTTTTTTCCAGTTGGGGTCGGCGGGGCTGGCGGCGTGGTCGAGCTGCATGCGGCCCGCCGCGATGGCCTCTTGCAGCTGGTCGTAGCGCTGCTGGGTGAAGAAGTAGTCGACCGGCTGCATGGGCAGGCCGTGCTCGCGGGCCAACTGGTCGGCCCCTGGGTAGGCTAATAATACGTGCTCGGTTTGCTCCATCACCAGGCGGGCGGCGCGGATAGGGTTTTGCACTTCGCGCACGCCGGCCACGGCCCCGGCGCGGCCGCTGGCCCCGTCCATGAGGGCGGCGTCCATTTCGTGGTGGCCGTCGTGGGTGAACACGGCCCCGCGCCCGGCATTGAAGAGCGGGCAGTCTTCGAGGGCGCGCACGGTGGCCTCCACGGCATCGAGGGCGGGCGCGCCCTGGGCCAGCAGGTCAGTACCTATTAGTAAGGAAGCGCGCAGGGCGGCGCGGTAGTCGGCTTCGAGAGCGGGCGTGAGGGTGGCGCGGGCAATGGTGCCGGCGCCGCCGTGCAAGGCGAGGGCGTACATATAAGGAGTTATCAGGAGCGGGCGCAGTAGCGCAAACTTTGTAGTTCGCGTTCGTGAGCGAGCAGCCAAACTGCCCGAACGAACGCGAACTACAAAGTTCGCGCTACTACGCTCGACCTTCGCTGCCCCTACTTTTTACTACCCAAACCTACGCTGCTCACCATTTTAGTGCCCGCCAGCCAGTTAAGCTAACTATAGAAGCAAAAGAAACGCAGCCTATTATTGTATTTATCAATAAATCAAATACATATCAAACTTTAAAATTCAGACCTTTTTACATTAAATCTTGCTCTTTCGAAACCAAAACATAGCCGTGTTCGGTTTTTATTCGTAGGTTTGACCTCCCAACCACATTTTTCTCTTAACCATACCATACGATGGCATACGACGTAACCGGCCGCCTGCACGAAATCTTTGACGAACAGCAGGTTAGCGATAAATTTCGCAAGCGCGAGTTCGTCCTGGAAGTTCAAGACGGCCAGTATCCTCAGCAAATCAAGTTTCAGCTCACGCAGGACAAAACCAGCCTCATCGACCCCTACAAAATGGGCGACGAAGTGAAGGTTACCTTCGACCTGCGCGGCCGTGGCTTCAACAAAAATGGTCAGATGCTGTACTTCACTAACCTCGAGGCTTGGCGCGTAGAGCCGGCTGCGGCGGGTGGTGCTCCGGCCGGTGGCGGTGGCTACGCGCAGCCCCAGCAGGCTGCCCGTCCGGCTCAGCAAAATCAGAACCCCAACCTGCGCGCTCAGCCTTCGGCTGCACCTATCGCCAGCGACGACGACAACGACCTGCCCTTCTAGACCGCAGATTCAAACGGATTTTTAGGATTTAACGGATACGCCCGGCTGCGCCGGGCTGACTGTCCTTGTCACCGTTATTTTTTTGGTGTGCCGCTTTCCTTTTGGGGAGCGGCACATTTGCGTTTAAGCCGATGTTGTATACGTATAAAAGGAAAGCTAATAGCTAGCAGCTATTAGCTAACAGCTTACTACCAAATGAATTTACGCGCACTTATCAGCCGGGGCGAGGGCGAGGAGCTGGAATTTAAGAAGAAGACCACCCACCCTACCCGCATTTCGCGCACGCTGGCGTCGCTGGCCAATACGCGTGGCGGGCAGGTGCTGGTGGGCGTGGACGACGACGGGCGCGTGGTAGGCGTGCGCGACGCGGAGGAAGAAATGTTTGTGCTGCGCGAAGCCGCCGCGCATTACGTAGACCCGCCGCTTACGCTGCATTTCCGCGAAATCGAAGCCGAGGACGAGCGCATCGTGCTCATCGTGGAGGTAGCCGAAAGCCCCAACAAGCCGCACCGCGCCCAGATAGCGCCCGGCGAGTGGCGCAGCTACATCCGCGTGCGCGATGAGAGCGTGCAAACCAGCTCGCTCACCGAGAAACTATTGGAGCGCCAGCAGCCCGAGGCCCGCTTTGAAAAAATCCCGCTCACCCGCGACGAGTTGCGCGTGCTGGAATACCTGCGCACCACGCCCCGCATCACGGTGGCGCAGTACACCAAACTTTTGAATATCAGCCGCCGCCGCGCCTACCGCACGCTTATCAAGCTCACGCTGCACGGCTACCTGCGCTACCACGACAAAGAGAAGGAGCCGTACTATACGCTATAAATCACTGATTAGCAACGATTTTATCGGATTGCACGGATTTTGTAGACGGCATCAGCCGTTTCCAAGCAGAGTACCCTCTAACAAAAAGACCACCTCACAGGGTGGCCTTTTTTGCGTCTACAAAATCCGTGCAATCCGATAAAATTAGTGCTAATCAGTGATTTATTCCTGTTTGCGGGCGCGGGCGGCTTTCTTCTCGTCTTTCTCCGCCTTCTTTTCTTTCATCGATTTAGTCGGCTCTTTCTTTTTTTCCTTGCGGGCGTCTTGGGCTTTTGCCATGAGTGAAAAGTGTGTGAAGTGGAACGTAAAAAAGGCTAGCAAACTAGCAAAAACAGCTTTTCTAACGCAGCGGCACGGCCGGTTGTTGTGCCGCGCCGGGGGCGCTGGCTTCGGCCGGGGGTAGCACGGGCCAGTAGCGCTCGCGCAAGATAGCGAGGTGGTGGCGCTCGTGCCCGGCCGTGATGAACACCAGCGCTCGCACGCTCGTGGCACCACCATTAGCGAGGCCCACGCGGTCGAGTTGCGCGGCGTTGAAGCTGCCGAACAGCGCCAGCGTGGCCGCCCGCACGGCGTGGTACTCGGTGAGCAAGTCGCTCATCGGACGGTCATTGGCTTCGCTGTTGGCAGCGAAATCGTTTTCATCGAAGCCGGGCAGACTCTGCGCGTCGCCGCGCGCGAAGCGCAGGGCGCGGTACGTGAAAATGCGCTCGGTGTCAATGATGTGCAGCAGCATTTCCTTGGGCGTCCACTTGCCGGGGGCGTAGCGCAGCAGGGCCTGCGCCTCGGTGAGGCGGCTGAGGTCGCGGTGCAGCTCGGCGGGCTGCTGGCGCAGCAGGGCGAGTGGGTCGGTGCCTTCGGGTATGCGGTCGAGGTAGCCCTGCGCGTAGGGCTGGTAGGTGCCGGGCGCGGGCCGGGCAAGTGTAACAGCGGCGGGCACAGCGGCAGCGATATTATACTGGTTTTTAGTCAAATACTTGAAGCCGTACCGCGCCGCGCCCTGCGGGCGGCGGCGCAGGTGGCGCGTGCCTACCAGCAGGTGCGGGCTCAGGTGGTGCCGGTGGATGTAGTCGTGCGTATCGACCCCGGCCACGCCGAAGGCCCAGCGCAGAAAATCGGGCATAATCGCGGCCCAGGTATCTTGGTGGTGGTGGCCGCCGGGCACCTCCACGTAGCGCACGGCCGCCTGGGGCAGGCCCTGGCGCTCCAGCACCGCCATTAGGTCGAGCGTATCCTCAATCGCGTCGATGATGCCGTTGTTATTACGGTCGCTGGTTTCGTCGTCGGTGCCGGTTTGCAGCCAATATTGCTGGCTGGGCTGCGGTGCTCGCGCCCGCACTAGGCTGTGCATAATGCGGTCGGCATCGGTGTAGCCATCGTTCAGCCCCCGGCCACGCCACCAAAACGAGCCGCTAAACGAGCCCGCCCGCTGAAACGCCTCGGGGTGGTGCCAGGCCAAGTCGAAGGCCGTGAGGCCACCCAACGACATGCCCGCAATTACGGCCTCGGCCGGGTTGGCAGTCGCGTGGTAATGTGCTTGCACATAGGGTAGTAGCTCGTGCAGCACAAAGCGCGTGTAGCGCCCGGCGCGGCTGCCCCGGCCCAGGTAGTCGGGCCGGGCGGCGGTGCCGTACTCCTGCAAGCGGTCGGCGGCGTGCACCGCTACCAGCACGAAGGGCCGCACGGCCCCGCGCCGGTACAGGTAGTTGAGCGTGGCGGGCAGCTGCAAGCGCTGCAAGTCCTGGCCGTCATTGAGATACAGCACGGGATAAGGCTGCGCGGCCACGGGGTTGAAGCCCGGCGGCAGCACCACATCGAGGCGCACCACGCGGCCCAGCTCGATGGAAAACAAAGATTCGTCGCGCCGCACGGCCACGGTGGCCCCGCGCGGCGACTGAAAGCGGAACACGGTCATGGGGCTGCAAAGAAACGGGTGCCGCTTTCTTTTACCGGAATATCGCAAAAGTGGTGCGTTCCGATTTTGTGCTTAGTTTGCGGCCGGTTCGGGGCGTTCACCCCACCCCCGGCCCTCTTACTTTGCACGAAGAATACCGTCGCTTCTACTCCCACAACCTGGGCCTCGACATGGAGATGCTGGTCATCGGCGACTACGGCTATCCCATCATCATTTTCCCCACCTCCAACGGCCGCTACTTCGAAGCCAAAGACTTCAAACTAGTCGAATCGGTGCGCTGGTTTATTGAGAATAAGCTCATTAAGCTCTACTGCATCGACAGCGGCGACAAGTGGAGCTGGTACGCCAAGCACCTGCACCCCGGCACTCGCCTGCACAACCACAACCTCTACGACCGCATGGTGAGCGACGAGCTGGTGCCCGCCATTCAGCGCGAGTGCCACGTCGACAAAGTGGGCGTAGCGGGCTGCTCGCTCGGTGGCTATCAGGCGCTTAACTTCGCCTTCCGCCACCCCGAGCTGGTGGGCCACCTGTTCTCGATGGGAGCGTCGTTCGACGTGCGGATGTTCCTCGGCGGCTACTACGACGAGCAGGTGTACTTCAACAACCCGCCCGACTTCATGCCCAACGCGCAGAATGATAATTTTTATAAAATGAACATCATTCTGGGCACCGCCGAGCACGACTTCTGCAAAGATTCCAACTACCAGATGTCGGGCATTCTGGCCGCCAAGGGCATTCCGCACCGCCTCGACGTGCGCCCCAACGGCACCCACGACTGGCCCGTATGGCGCGATATGTTCCCCGAATACGTCTCTTCTATCTTTTAATAAGGCTGTTTAACTACGCTGTTGCGTAAACTTGCGCGGCAACGCCTCCCAAAACTCCTAACTGCCTTCCCTTACATGAAAAAAATTGGCATTCTTTTCGGCCAGGAAAACACCTTTCCACAGGCCTTTATCGACCGCGTTAACCAGAAAGCCGTCGATGGCATCACGGCCGAGTTCGTAAATATCACCGAAGTCGAGCAGGCCGTCGCCACCGACTACGCCGTGATTATCGACCGCATTTCGCAGGATGTGCCCTTCTACCGCGCCTACCTCAAGAACGCTGCCCTCACGGGTACGGCCGTGATTAACAACCCCTTCTGGTGGAGCGCCGACGAGAAATTCTTCAACAACGCCCTGGCCGTGCAGCTCGGCGTACCGGTGCCCAAAACCCTGCTGCTACCCAGCAAGGCCCGCCCCGACGACACCAACGAGAACTCGTTCCGCAACCTGTCGATGTTCGACTGGCACAAGGCGTTCGAGAAAATCGGCTTCCCGGCCTTTATGAAGCCCCACGCCGGCGGCGGCTGGAAGAGCGTGTATAAAGTCGATAACCCCGACGAAGCATGGCGCGCCTACGACGAAACCGGCCAGCTCGTGATGCTGTACCAGGAAGCCATCGACTTCACCGATTACTTCCGCTGCTACTGCCTCGGCGGCAAAGACGTGCTCATCATGCCCTACGAGCCGCGCAACGCCCCGCACCAGCGCTACCAGACCGAGATGAAAACGCAGGGCGAAGAAGGCGAAAAGCTGCTCGCAACCATCAAGGACTACGTGCTGCGCTTGTGCCAAGGCCTTGGCTATGACTTCAATACGGTAGAATTTGCGGTGCGCGACGGTATTCCAATCGCCATCGACTTCGGCAACCCCGCTCCCGACGCCGACATCAACTCGGTAGGTGCCGAGAATTTTGAGTGGGTGGTAGAGCACGCCGCCAACCTCGCCATCGAGCGCGCCCAGGCCCAGAAAGCCGGCCAGGACAACCTCACATGGGGCACCTTCGTGCAGAAATCGGCCAGCCGCACCGCCATCTCGTCGGTCGATGGCTCGGTGGAAGTAGGCGGCTCCGTCAACGAAACCAATGACTTAGGCGCTACTGGCTTGCCGGAAGCTCCCAAGAAGCCCGCGCCCAAAAAGCCCGGCGCGCCCAAGCCCGAAGCTCCCGAAGGCGGCGTGCCCAAGCCCGCCCCCAAGGCCAAGCCCGCTCCCAAAGCCAAAGGCCCCGAGGCGGATGCGCCCGCCAAGCCTAAAAAGGCCGCGCCTAAGAAATAATCACATTTCTTAGTGATATTACCCTGCTGAAAGGGCTGCCGTCGCTACGGGTGGCAGCCCTTTTTACGGCCTTTTTGCAAACAGAACCAGCGCTTTATCGCTCACTTTTAGTCGCTTCCCCGCCATGGCCCGGCCAGTTTTTACCCTCGGAATCGAAGAAGAATTCCAAACCATCGACCCCGTTACCCGCGACTTGCGCTCGCACATGTCGAAGATTGTGGAGGACGGCCGCATCACGCTGCACGAGCAGGTAAAGGCCGAAATGCACGAGTCGGTGGTGGAAGTCGGCACCAATATTTGCCACAATATCGATGAGGCGCGCACCGAAGTGCTGCACCTGCGCCGCCAGGTAATCGAGCTGGCCGACCGCGTGGGGCTGAAAATCGCGGCGGCGGGCACGCACCCGTTTTCCCGCTGGCAAGACCAGCCCATCACGCCCGATGCCCGCTACGACAAAATCGTGGAGGAATTGCAGGAGGCCGCCCGCTCGAACCTCGTTTTTGGCATGCACGTGCACATCGGCATCGAAAACCGCGATTTGGGCGTGTATATGATGAACGCGCTGCGGTATTTCCTGCCGCACTTGTTCGCGCTCAGCACCAACTCGCCTTTTTGGGAAGGCCGCGAGACGGGCTACAAGTCGTTCAGAACCAAGGTATTCGAGCGGTTTCCGCGCACGGGTATTCCGGGCTTTTTCCACAGTGCCAGCGACTACGACGAGTTTTTGGCGCTGCTGATAAAAACTGGCTGCATCGACAATGGCAAGAAAATCTGGTGGGATATCCGCCTGCACCCCTTCTTCGATACCATCGAGTACCGCATCTGCGATATGATGATGCGCGCCGACGAAACCATCGCAGTGGCCGCCGTGATGCAGGCGCTCGTGGCCAAGATTTACAAACTCAAAGAGCAAAACCTAAATTTTCGGGTGTATCGCAGCGCCCTCATCAAGGAAAATAAGTGGCGCGCCGCCCGCTACGGCATCTGCGGCAACCTCATCGACTTTGGCTCGCAGGAAGAGAAGCCGGCCCGGCAGCTCATCCTCGAACTGCTTGACTTCGTGGATGATGTCCTCGACGACCTCGGCAGCCGCCACGAGGTAGAATACGTGCTGAAAATGCTCGAAATGGGCACCGGGGCCGACCGCCAGCTCGCGGTTTTTCACCAAACCGGCGACCTCACCAAAGTAGTCGATTATATCCTGAGCGAAACCACGCACGGGCTGTAACGGCCCAGGTTTTGGTTGGCAACGAACTAATTATTAACTTGCTATCGTTACCTAAAACCTTTTAACAATCATCTAGTTTAATAGGATTATCTTTTAGCTTATGCCTACTTTTCGAATTGCCGTCTTAGATTTGTACAACAATTTCCGTAACGAGGGGATGCGTTGTATTTACCAGCTGCTGAGCCGCGCCGAAGCCGCCAATCAGGTTACGTTTACGGTTGATACCTTTAATGTCCGGGCCGAAAACCAGGTGCCGGGCCTCGAATACGACATCTACATTTCGAGCGGCGGCCCCGGTAGCCCGCTCCCTTCGGATGAGCCCTGGGAGCCGCTTTACTTTGAGTTCATTGATTCCTTACTGACTTATAATCAGACCGCTGAGCGCAAAAAGCACTTGCTTGCCATTTGCCACTCGTTTCAGCTGCTTAGTCGGCATTTGGGCGTGGGCACGGTGGGCAAGCGCAAGTCTACGTCGTTTGGCATCCTACCCATTCACCTCACCGAGGCTGGCGAGGCCGAGCCGGTGTTTGACCGCCTGCCCGAGCCGTTTTACGCCGTCGATTCGCGTGATTATCAGCTCACTGACATCAACGAAGAGCGCATGTCCGAGCTCGGCGCAGTAGTATTATGTCTAGAAAAGGAGCGCCCGCACGTGCCCCTGGCCCGCGCCATTATGGCCATTCGCTTCACGCCGGAGGTACTGGCCACGCAGTTTCACCCCGAGGCCGATGGCGAAGGGATGCTGCGCTACATGCTCACCGATGAGCGTCGCGAACAAGTAGTTACGACCTACGGCGAGGAGAAATACCACGAAATGGTAGAGTTGCTCTCCGACCCGAATACCATCGAGTACACCGAATCGGTGATTGTGCCCAATTTTTTACAGCAGGCCATCGAGCGCATCAGCGAGTCGGTAGCTGCGTAGGGCGGCAGCATCGCTTGGCTGGCTCCTTATTCGATATCCACTTAGTAATTCGGTCATGCTGAACACAGTGAAGCATCTCGCTTGGAGCAGTAATCTTTGTGTAAGAAGATGCTGCTCTAAGCGAGATGCTTCACTGCGTTCAGCATGACGAACAGCGGTTTACGCAACATTTTTTTTCTGAGCTAACCAACGTAAAGCCATGATTCCCGCCCTTCGCCAAGCCTACAACGCGGCTTTCACGCCGGAAAAATACCAGGCCATGCTGGCCGACGTGGAGGAAAAACTGCCCGGCCAACTGGAATTTCGGTTGGCCGAAACGCCGATTTTCGTGCCGAAACAGCTGCGCGACAAACTGATACAAGCTGGCCAGGATATCATCGACGTGATTCAGCGACCCGATTTCAAGCAATTGACTAACAAGGCGATTCCGCCGCACCAGCGGGTGCCCAACGAGGACGCCCACCCGACGTTTTTGACGTTTGACTTTGCCGTGTGCCGCGATTCGCAGGGCGAGCTGGAGCCGCAGCTCATTGAGATGCAAGGCTTTCCGTCGCTCTACGCCTTCCAGACCTGGCAGCCGGGCTCCTACGAGCGGCAGTTTGAGATACCCGATTCGGTAACGCCTTATTTTGAGGTAGCTAACGATGCTGAATACCAGGCTGAACTGCGTCGCCTGCTACTGGGCGACGCTAAGCCGGAGGAAGTTATTCTGCTGGAAATTTACCCAGAAAAGCAAAAAACGCGCGTTGATTTTGCGCTTACCGAGCAATTTTGGGGCGTGAAAGCGGTGTGCCTGACCAAAATAAAGAAGCGTGGGCGCGAGCTGTTTTACGAAAAAGACGGGCGCGAAATCCGCATCAAGCGCATTTACAACCGCATTATCTTTGATGAGCTCGACCGCTACCCCGACCTGCAAACCGAGTACCATCTCACCGACGACGTGGACGTGCATTGGGTCGGGCACCCCAACTGGTTTTTCCGCATCAGCAAGTATACCTTGCCGCTGGTAAAGAGCCGGTTCTCGCCGCCGAGCTACTACCTGCACGAACTGAAAGAGTACCCCGTCGACCTCGAAAACTACGTGCTCAAGCCGCTGTTTTCGTTTGCGGGGACGGGCGTGCGGCTGCACATCACGGCCGCCGACCTTGATGCGCTGACCGACAAGCAGAACTACCTGCTGCAACGCAAGGTGACGTATGCGCCTGCCATTCAGGCACCTGATGGCATGGTGAAGTGTGAAATCCGCCTGCTCTACGTGTGGCATCCCGAAGACGCGGAGCCGCGCCTGCTCACGGGCCTGGGCCGCATGAGCCGCGGCGAGATGATAGGCGTGGCCTTCAACAAAGACAAGGATTGGGTGGGCGGCACGTCGCCAATGTTTGAGAAATAAAGCCTGATTGGCAAGATTTTGCCCAACGTCTACCGTTGGCCTTGCGTAAAGCGGGGCCAACGGTTTCTTTTTGCCCCCTTTCTTATGTCATCTCTCGCACAACGCGGCCTCGAAATTTCCAAAAACGCGCTTTTCAGCAAGTTCCTCGGGCGCGGCTCGAAGCTGCTCGCCAAACCTCTCAAAATAGCGGTTGTTCTCAACGAAGCCGCTGATAAGCTGCGCGATAAGCACAGCAAGGAAAACAAATTCACCCAGCTGTTTCACACGGCACAAACGCTGGTGCGGCTCGTGCGCAGCTATGTCAGCGGCGAGTACCGCCAAATTCACACCACCACTATCGCCTCGGGTGTGGGCGTACTGCTTTACGTGCTCTCCCCCATCGACCTAGTGCCCGATTTCATCCCGGTAGTAGGCTTTTTGGATGATTTGAGCTTGATAAGCTGGTTTGTCGGTAAGTTCAACGATGAGATTGTGCGCTTCCGCGAGTGGGAAGGCACGAGCGCGACCGCCGCGCCCATGAACCCCGCGCAGGGCGACCGCTTGCAGCCGGCCATTGCTGAGCTAGGCCATTCGTAAGTATATCAAGGTAGTAGCGCGAACCTTGTAGTTTGCGTCCGCTTGGCTGTACGCTAACGGACGCGAACTACAAAGTTCGCGCTACTGCATTATTGGCGCAGAGCGTAAATGCGCTCAATTATCTCGACCACTTTCAGGCCTTCCAGCGCATTAGTAGTGGCGAAGCTGCGATTTTGCACCGTATCTACCACGTTTTCAATTACCTGCACGTGATTGGCGGCCGAGCCTTGGTAGGGGCCGTAGTCGTTGGCGGGGTTGGTGGGCGGCAGCGTAGGCAGGGTATAATCCTGCAAATGGCAGTACTCCACTTTATCGAGGTATTGGCCGCCGATTTTGAGCGAGCCGCGCTCGGCCACTACCGTCAGCGAGCTTTCGAGGTTGCGGTCCCACACGGCGGTGCTATAGCTGAGCGTGCCGCTACCGCCGCGCACAAGGTCAAACGTAACGAGGCCGCTATCCTCAAAATCGGTGATACCGGCGTGAGTAAAATCCTGAAAGCGAGCCGAAATATTGGCAATATCGCCAAACACCCAGTATAGTAAATCCACGAAGTGGCTGAACTGCGTGAAGAGCGTGCCGCCGTCGAGGGCCTGCGTGCCCTTCCAGCTGCCGGGGCGGTAGTAGCGCGCATCGCGGTTCCAGAAGCAATTGAGCTGCACCAGAAACACCTGGCCCAGCCGGCCTTCGTCGTACACCTGCTTGAGCCAGGTGGCGGGCGGCGAATAACGGTTTTGCATCACTCCGAACACCAGCCGGCCGGTTTGCAAGGCGGTATGTACGATGAGCTCGGCGTCGGTTTTGCGGAGGGCAATGGGCTTTTCGATGACTACGTGCAGGCCGTGGCGCAAACCCGCTACTGCCTGCGGCGCGTGCAGGCCGTTGGGCGTGGCCACGGTGAGCACGTCGGCGGCGGGGCCGTGGGCGAGGTAGTCTTCTAGGGAATTGAAAAAGGGCACACCCGGAAACTCGGCGGCGAGGTCAGCCTCTAACTCGCTTCGCACATCAATGAGCGCAACTAGCTGCGCCTCAGCTTGCCGAGCCACCAGCGAGGCGTGGCGGCGGCCGATGTGCCCTACGCCACAAATAGCAAAACGGACGGGAGCAGATTTATTAATCACAGCACTCATTAAACCGCGAAAAAAGCACCCAAAAATTCAGTAACGTACTCCTGCTGCGCCACCGTGAGCCCCGGATGCACCGGCAGCGACAACACCTGCCGGCACAGTTGCTCGGCCACTGGAAACTGCCCGGCCCGGTATCCCAAGTATTCATAAGCGGGCTGCTGATGCACTGGCAATGGATAGTATATAGCGCTCGGTACGCCGTGCTGCTTCAGGTGCTGCTGCAAGGCATCGCGGCGGCCATTGCCCTCAATCCGAAGCGTGTACTGGTGAAAAACGTGCGTGCTGCGCGGGTCGCGGGCCGGGATATGCAGGCCAGGAATGCCGCTCAACGCCACGTCGTAGCGGGCGGCCACGGCCTGGCGGGCCGCCTGGGCGGCGGGCAGGTGCCGCAGCTTCACGCGCAGCAGGGCGGCTTGCAGGGTGTCAAGGCGCGAGTTGAGGCCGATACGCTGGTGGTGGTATTTCTGGCTTTGGCCGTGGTTGGCGAGTTGGTGCAGGAGTTGGGCGCGGGCCGCGTCGCGGGTGAGGAGCGCGCCGCCGTCGCCGAGGCAGCCGAGGTTTTTGCTGGGGAAGAAAGACGTGGTACCGATTTCGCCCACCGTGCCAGCGTGCATTGTACGGCCGTTGGCGAAGGTGAAGGTAGCGCCTAGCGCCTGCGCATTGTCTTCGATAATCGCCACGTCGGCAGCGTGGCAAATAGTAGTTAACTCTTCTAAATCAGCACACTGCCCGAACAAATGCACCGCCACCACCGCCCCGGTACGCGCCGTGAGCGCGGCCCGCACGGCGGCCGGGTCGATATTGAAGGTATCGGGCAGAACATCGACCAGCACCGGGCGCAGCCCCAGCAGCGCGGCGGCTTCGAGCGTGGCCACGTAGGTGAAGGCGGGCACGATGACTTCAGTACCGGCCGGCAAATTCAGGCTCATCAGCGCCAGCGTCAGCGCGTCGGTGCCATTGGCGCAGGGTACTACGTGCGCGCTGCCCAGGTGCGCACCTAGCTCAGCTGCGAACTGCTTTACTGCCGGGCCTTGAATAAAAGCGGCCTCCTGCACGGTGGCCTGCCAGGCGGCATCCAGTTCGGCTTGGTACGGGGCGTGCTCGTCGGCGAGGTCGAGCAGGGCAATGGGTTGAGAAGGAAGCAAAGCGGGAGACAAAGGAAACGGAAGCGGCCAAAGATACTGGCAGCCCCGGCTGGCTACCACTCCCGCAGCAGCCAAAGTAGCTTCAGCGCATCCAGCGCCCGCAGCGAAGGTTTGTTCCCTAACAGATTGCGCCGCAGCAGCGGCTCGGCGGCAGCGAGGACAGCTTGCGCCGCGCCCGCCAGCCCGACCCGGCGCAGGCGCTCGGCGGCTTGCACCAGGCGCGTGGCGCGGCCCAGCCCATCGATGCGCAACACCTGGGCGAGGTTGCGCACGGCCTGCTGGCTTTTGGTTAGGAAAACGGCGGCGGGCTCCAGGCCATCGTGCAGCACGGGGTTGTCGAGGTGGCGCACGGGCACGTGGGCGCGGCTTAGCTCCAGGCCAAATCTGGTGTCTTCGTGGCCGTAACCGCTCAAGCGCTCATCAAGCGGGTATTTTTGCAATAGCGTCTTGGGCAGCAGCGCATTATTAATAGTCAGCTGGCCGCCAGGGTCGCGTTGGCGCAGGGCGGCGGGGCGCATTTCGCGGCTGCGGCCGTAGTGCCAGCGCAGGCGCAAAGCGGGGTCGGCGGGCGGTATGGCCTCGTAGGTAGTGCCGCCGATTAACAGGGCAGGCGGCCCAGCGGTCTGCGCCTGGGCATAGCGGGCGAGGAATTGCTGGTCTGGCAGCAGACTGTCATTGTCGAGCAGTAGGAGCCACTCGTGTTTAGCGCTGATGGCCAGTTGGTTGCGAATAGCAGCTCGGCCTACATTCTGCGGTAGGTCTTGGTATACAACGTTGGGTAGCGCGGCCAGCGGCTGGTTTCGCAGCCGAAATTCTTCCGTCGAGCCGTCGTCCAGCAGCCGGATTTCAGCGGGGCCGGGCCAGTCGGGTAATTGCGCTAGCAGCGAATGAACCAGCGGCGCTACTTCACGATTGAAAACCGGAATCAGGATGGAAAGGCCAGCCATTTAGCGCGAGGTTTCGCGAGGTAAAAAGAGGTTTCGCCGGATGAGCAGCCTAGCTCTGCGAGGTCCGGCTATTTGCGGCCCGAATCCAGCAGCTGCCCACCTTGGCACGTGAGCACGCGGTGCGGGTAGCGCTCGATTAGCTGAAAGTTGTGCGTCGCCATAAGCACAGCCGTGCCCGCGTGGTTTATTTCCGTAAATAAATCCATGATGCCGTCGGCCACCTCGGGGTCGAGGTTGCCGGTGGGCTCGTCGGCCAGCAGTAATACCGGCTCGTTGAGCAGGGCGCGGGCGATGACGACGCGCTGCTGCTCGCCGCCCGAGAGGCGGTGCGGCATCCGGTTGCCCACGCCGCTGAGGCCCACCTGCGTCAGCACTTCCTGGATGCGCTGCTGCTTGCGGGCCTTGCCGCTCCAGCCGGTAGCGTTAAGCACAAACAGCAGGTTTTCAGCGACCGAGCGGTCGGATAGCAGCTGAAAATCCTGAAACACGATGCCCAGCTTGCGGCGTAGGTAGGGCACTTTGCCGGCGGGCAGCTTGGCCAGGTTGAAGCCCGCTACCTCGCCGGTGCCCACCAGCAGCGGCAGGTCGGCGTACAGGGTTTTAAGCAGCGACGACTTGCCCGCGCCGGTGCGGCCCACCAGGTAAGCAAACTCGCTCTTAGCCAGCGCAAACGTGACGCCCGCCAGCACGGCGCGCTCCTCCTGGGTCACGGTGGCGTCGCGTAGTTCTAGTACCGCCTCGGTCATTTTTAATGATTAATTGGTAATGACTAATGGCCAATAGTAGCGCTTCGCTAAGCATTACTCATTGACTATTAACCATTAGTCACTACAACTCCAGCTTACGCAGCTTGCCAAATTCCAGTTCGGAAATAACGGCCGCCAGGGGCACTTCCTGGCCTTCGAGGCCGTAGCGGTGCAAATCTTTGAGCGGGCGGTCGGCGCGGAAATAGGCAATCAGCACAAACTGCTCGTCGCGCAGCTGGATGTAATCCGGGATTTTGGCCTTGCCTTTTACTTTGATGATGTACACGAGTGTAGGGTAAGCTTTAGCTTGCCGTAAAAGTAACAGTACGCTTAACTAGTTAGTTAGCCAAAGGCAAGCTAAAGCTTACCCTACATTTTCTAGGCATTTACCTTTTTGTGGTCGGCCAGGAAGGTAGCCAAACCCTTGTCAGTCAGCGGGTGATTGAGCAAGCCCATAATCACGTTGAGCGGGCAGGTCACTACATCGGCCCCTAGCTCGGCGCACTGGATGAGGTGCGGCACGTGGCGCACGCTGGCAGCCAGTACTTCGGTGGCATAGCCGTAGTTGGCAAAAATCTCGATAATCTGGGCAATTAAGCCCAGGCCGTCGGCGCCGATATCATCGAGGCGGCCCACGAAGGGCGACACGTAAGTAGCGCCAGCTTTGGCAGCCAGAATGGCCTGGCCGGCCGAGAAGATGAGCGTGCAGTTAGTGCGGATACCTTTGTCGCTGAAATACTTGATGGCTTTCACGCCTTCCTTGGTCATCGGCACTTTCACCACGATGTTGGGGTGCAGGTCGGCCAGGGCCTCGCCTTCGCGGATGATGCCTTCAAGGTCAGTAGCGATTACTTCGGCCGACACGTCGCCGTCCACGATGTCGCAGATGGCCTGGTAGTGCGCCATTACGGCATCGGTGCCCCGGATGCCTTCCTTGGCCATCAGCGAGGGGTTGGTAGTCACGCCGTCGAGCACGCCGAGGTCTACGGCTTCCTGAATTTCGGCCAGGTTGGCCGTGTCGATGAAAAACTTCATTTTATTAGCTGCTGGCTGTCAGCTATTGGCTGTTAGCTTTTTGCTAACAAACCAATACATTCGCAGCTAACAGCTAACAGCCAATAGCTAACAGCCTATAAATAAAAACCGGCCCAAAGCTACGCGCCGACTGCCAAAGCGGGCAGGCAAACGCGGCTCGGGGCCGGCTCGAAAAGACAAAAAAAAGCGAGCCAAAATCGCACCGCTCAACCACCTACCCTTGCTGCCTTCCGGCCCTGGGGGAGTTCAGCAGGAGCTGGTCGTTCTGACTCGCCGGTGCAAAGATAGACCGCAGATTCGAACGGATTTGTAGGATTTAACGGATACGCCCGCTGGCGCGGGCTGACTTGTTTGGCTGTTAGGGAGTTATTTTATGAAAATATATTTTTTAGCGGAACGGGCAGGCACTAAAAAGCCGTGCTGGGCGTGCCAATGCTCCCTTTTACTCCTTTATCAGGCGGTGCACCGAGGTAGCGTCGCCCTGCGTGAGGTGTAGTAGGTACGTGCCGGCGGGCAGGTCGGCGAGCGGCAGGGTGGCGGTGCCATCGGCGGCGGGGGCCAGGCGGGTGGTGGCGCGCACGGCGCGGCCCAGCGCGTCGGTGAGGCGGTAGCTGGCGGGCTGCAAGCCGGGTAGTTGCACGCGGCAGGCGGCCGTGGTGGGGTTAGGGTACACGTCGGCCAGCAGAGTGGCGGCGGCGCGGGCGCTGGTAGTGGTGCCGAAGGTGAGGCGCAGGTTCACGAGCACGTCGCTGACCGACAACGTAGGCGTGCTGGTGTTGCTGATGGCCGTGCCCGTGGTATTGCGCCGGCTGACATTAGTGCCTACGAAATCGTAGTTCCAGAGAGTAGAGCCGGTGTTGCCGCCGCTGCGCAGCACCAGCAGCGAAAGGTTGTTGGTGTTATTATAAGCGAAGGGGGTGGCCAGCTGCACCTCCTGAAAGCCGCTGGTGCCGGTGTTGGTAAACGAGCCCGCCCACACGCGCTGGTAGCCAGTAGTATCGAGCGCGCCGGCCGTGAACACAGAGGCGGTCGTGTGCTTGAGGTACAGCACCGTGCGGGTGAGCGGGTCTTGGAAAGCGCCGCTGTTTTTCTGGAAAGCGAGCCGGGTGATGGTACCCGCTTGGTTGAGCTGGCTTTGCTTGTAAATGGCCTCATACACGGCGTTGGCCTGCGTGCTGTTGAACGGGCTCAGGGCCGAGCCGCTCGTCCCGACGTTCACGGTTACGACCTGAGCCTGGGCGGCCGAAGTACCTAACGCGAAAGTCAGTACGCTGCTGGCAAGGAGTAAGGTTTTTTTCATGGGAAGGAAAGGAAAAAGTGAGGAATTGGTGAAGAAATGCGTACCTAAAAGTAGCCACTTCTCAATAAAAATGAACAGCCGGGCTTTTTATCCTCCCAATCTGAGCGGGCCACCCATTTGAGGGCGTTGGCGCGGGCGCTACCTTTGTGCCCCATGCAGCAGATTCTGATTTTAGACTTCGGTTCGCAATACACGCAGCTCATTGCCCGGCGCATTCGCGAGCTGCACGTTTTTTGCGAGATTCACCCCTACACCCACGCCCCCCAGCTAGCCGCGCGCATTGCCGCCGGCGACGACAGCTTGCGGGGCGTTATTCTTTCGGGCTCGCCCTGCTCGGTGCGCGATGCCGACTCGCCCAACCCCGACCTTAGCGGCATTCTGGGTAAAGTGCCCGTGCTGGGTATTTGCTACGGCGCGCAGCTGCTGGCCCAGCAGGGCGGCGGCGAGGTGCTGCCGGCCACCATCCGCGAGTATGGCCGGGCGCGGCTGACATCGCTGGAAGAGGCCTCGCCCCTCCTCACCGGCCTGCACCTAGATACGCAGGTCTGGATGTCGCACGGCGACACCATCAAGACCTTACCGTCTGAGTATAACATCATTGCCAGCACGCCCGAGGTGGCGGTGGCAGCCTACCAGCTGCCCGGCCAGGACACCTACGGCATCCAGTTTCACCCCGAGGTCACACACTCGACCGAGGGCAAGCAGCTGCTGGCCAACTTCGTGGTCAACATCTGCGGCTGCGACCAAAGCTGGACGCCCGAGCACTTCGTAGACTCGATGGTGACGGCCCTGCAAAACACCGTCGGCCCCGACGACCAGGTGATTCTGGGCCTCTCGGGCGGCGTGGATAGCAGCGTGGCGGCGCTGCTGCTGCACCGCGCCATCGGGCCGCGCCTGCACGGCATTTTTGTCGATAACGGCCTGCTGCGACAAAATGAATTCGCTTCGGTATTAAAGGCTTACGAAGGCTTAGGCCTGAACGTGACTGGCGTGGATGCCTCTTCGGAATTCTACGCCGCCCTAGCCGGCCTCACCGACCCCGAGCAGAAGCGCAAGGCCATCGGCCGCACCTTCATCGAGGTGTTTGACCGCGAGGCGCAGAAGGTGGAAGGCGCGCGCTGGCTGGCCCAGGGCACCATCTACCCCGACGTTATCGAGTCGGTATCGGTGCACGGCGGCCCGGCCGTGACCATCAAGAGCCACCACAACGTGGGCGGCCTGCCCGAGAAGATGAACCTCAAAATCGTGGAGCCCCTACGGATGCTCTTCAAGGATGAGGTGCGCGAGGTGGGTGCCACGCTGGGCCTGCCCGGCGAGATTCTCAACCGCCACCCCTTCCCCGGCCCCGGCCTGGGCATCCGCATCCTCGGCGACATCACGCCCGAGAAAGTGGACTTGCTCCAGCGTGCCGATGGCGTGTTCATCAACCTGCTCAAGGAGCGCGGCCTCTACGAGCAAACCTGGCAGGCCGGCGCTATGCTGCTGCCCATCCAGAGCGTGGGCGTGATGGGCGACGAGCGCACCTACGAGCGCGTGGTAGCCCTGCGCGCCGTGACGAGCGTAGACGGCATGACCGCCGACTGGGCGCACCTGCCCTACGAGTTTCTGGCCGAGGTGAGCAACAAGATTATCAACCAGGTACGCGGCATCAACCGCGTGGTGTACGATATTTCGAGCAAGCCACCCGCTACTATCGAGTGGGAATAAGGACCACAGATTAAACTGATTTTAGCGGATAGAACGGATTTTTTGTGGTTGTCACTCTCCTTTGATGGTTGGTGGTGATTGCAGAAAATCCGTTCTTTTTTCTATTTATAGTCAGTTTAGTTCAACTCGCCAAGAAATGCTACTCGGCCAAAAACCACAAAAAATCCGTTCCATCCTCTAAAATCAGTTTAATCTGTGGTCTGGCTCTGTCTTCAACATCTACCCGACGAAGGCCCCGGCTACGCCGCCGACTGGCTGGCCGTGCACGGCCACTCACTCACGCTTGTTCGGCTCTTCGAGCCGGAGCCAGCTTTTCCAGCCCTGGCCGACTTCGACGGTCTACTCATTTTGGGTGGGGCGATGAGCGTGCGCGACGAAGCGCGTTTTCCGTGGCTGGTTGAGGAAAAAGCCTTTTTGCGCGAGACGCTGCGGGCCGGCAAAATCACGCTGGCCATTTGCCTGGGCGCACAGCTGCTGGCCGAAGCGCTGGGCGGCGAGATACGGCCCAACCCCGAGCCCGAAATCGGCTTCTGGACGGTGCGCTTTTCGGCCAAAGCGCTAACCCATCCGCTACTGCGCGGCTGGCCCGACAAAGCCGCCGTGCTGCACTGGCACTTTGACACCTTCACGGTGCCGCCGGGCGCGCTGCGCGTGGGCATGTCGGCCGGGTGCGCGGCGCAGGGCTTCGTGTGGGGCGATGGGGTTATCGGCCTCCAGTTTCACCCGGAGATGACGGAGGACATGGTAGAGGATTTGATAGCTTTTGAAGACCACGAAACAGCCGAAGAACAAGAGTTTGTGCAAACGGCGGCACAGATTCGTGGCAAGCTGAAATCGGTGTGGAAAGGGCGAAAGTTACTGGAAACGCTACTGGAAAATATGACAGCGCTACACGAGGGCGAAGCGGGCTCGACGCTGGCCGCCGTTTAGCGCGCAGCGCGCAACGGCAGGCCGACGAGTGGGGCGAGTCTCCCGACTCGCGAAACCCCTGGCACAACGACGCGCCTGGGATTTATACACTGGCTAATATTTTAGCTATTAGCATATAACAGAAACCAACATTTTGGGGAGCGCAGTATTAAGTACGCGAGTCATGAGACTCGCCCCACTCGTCGGCCTGCCGTTACGCGCTGCGCGCTAAACGGCGGCCAGCGCCATTCGCTTAGTCAGCCCGCGCAGCGGGCGTATCCGTTAAATCCTAAAAATCCGTTTGAATCTGCGGTCTAGAAACCTTTAGGCAGCTCTATCCCCTTAATCGTCTTGTACAAGCTCAGCGCGTGCTGGTCGGTCATGCCGGCCACGTAGTCGGTGAGCAGCAAAATCTGCTCGTAGGCCGACGCGCCCGCCTGCGGGCCGATGGCGCGGTACTGGCTGGGCAGCAGGTCGAGCAGCTTGCGCGAACGGTGGTTTTCCTTTTTGTCGAAAATGGCGCACAAAAAGGCATCGAGCAGGCCGCCGAGCACCTCGAAGCCCGCCGCCTCAATTTCGAGCACAGGGCGCGAGCGGTAGAGCTTGTCGATGCTGAGGCGTTGAATCTCTTGCAAATGCTCGTAGCCGCTCAGCTCTTTTACCAGCGAGGCATCGTAGGTGCCGGCCAGGATGGCGGGCGCGTGCTGGGCAAAGCAAGTGGCCGTTTCATCGACAAGCTGGCCGATGAGCGTGGCGCGCAGGTAGCCCAGCTCCTCCTGCCAGTCGCGCCAGTGCAGGCCGCTGCTGCCCGCGCCGCGGGGGCGGGCGTTGGGGGCGGCGGCGCGCAGCTCGCGCAGCAGCGCAAGGCCGCGCTCGTGGTCGATGAGGCCGAGCTTGAGGCCGTCCTCAAAGTCGATGATGCGGTAGCAAATATCATCGGCCGCCTCGACCAGGAAGGCCAGCGGGTGGCGGTGGTAGAAGCCGGCCGCCGCGTCTTTGGGGCGCAAGCCCAGCTCCTCAGCCACGAGCTTGAAGCGCGGGTTTTCGGTCTGAAAATGGCCGTATTTCTTCTCGCTCGCGCCGCCCTGCTTTTTGGCCTCGCCGACTACCGACGGGCGCGGGTACTTGGTAAACGCGCCCAGTGTGGCGTAGGTGAGGCCCAGCCCGGCCGAGCCGCTGCTGAGCGCCGCGTAGGTGTGCGTGAGAATGCGAAAGCCCGCCGCGTTGCCCTCAAAGTGCTGCAAGTCGGCCTGCTCGGCGGCACTGAGGCCGGTGGTGAAGCGCTCGGCCGCCCGACTGGCGAAGTAGGCCGAAATGGCGTCCTCGCCCGAGTGGCCGAAGGGCGGGTTGCCGATGTCGTGGGCCAGGCAGGCCGAGGCCACGATGTCGCCGCAGTCCTGGGCGAAGTCGGACAGTTCGTCGGCAATAGCCGGGTCGGCTTCGAGCACGCGGCGGGCCGAGAGGCGGCCCAGCGAGCGGCCCACGCAGGCCGTTTCGAGCGAGTGCGTGAGGCGGGTGTGCACGAAGTCGGTTTCGGGGAGCGGCATCACCTGGGTTTTGCGCTGCAAGCGCCGGAAGGCCGACGAGAACACGACCCGGTCATAATCAGCGAGGTAGGGCGAGCGGCCGGGCATGGGCACCTCGGCGGGGCGGTCGGGGTAGCGGCGGGTAGAAAGCAGGCGGGACCAGGGCGTTGACATTTAACAGTTAGCAATTATCATTTAACAAGGGGCAGGAAAACAAAGAACGGTCATGCTGAGCGGAGCGCAGCGAAGTCGAAGCATCTCTTTAGCAGAGTAACTCCTGACGCCAGCAACGAAGCGGCAGAGATGCTTCGGCTGCGCTGCGCTCCGCTCAGCATGACCGTTATTTGTTCGCCCTTTTCTATTCACCTTCTGCAATGAAACACCGCCTACCCCTATTCTTCGCCATCCTCAAAATCATCTCGGGCCTGCTGCTGGCGGGCTACGGCACTTACGAGCTGCAACGCGACGAGTACCTGTACCTCGACTACGGCCGGCATTTGGCCTGGGGCTACATCGAGGTGCCGCCCCTTACGGCCCTGCAAAGCTGGGTGACGCTGGCGCTGGGCGGCGGCTTTTTTTGGGTGAAGGCCTAGCCGCTGCTGTGGGGCGCGCTCACCATTTACGTGGTGGTGCAGCTGGCGCGACGGCTGGGCGGCGGGCCGTGGGCGCAGGCGCTGGCGGGCGTGTGCTACCTCAGCACGGCCTACGGGCGGGTCAATCTGCTATTCCAGCCCAATGCCTTCGAGATATTCAGCTTTACGCTAGCCACTTACCTGCTGGTGCGGCACGCGCAGCCTGCTGGCCGGCCCCGGCACCTCTACGCCCTGGGCATCGTACTGGGGCTGGGTGTGCTCAATAAGTACACGACGTTTTTCTTCGGCGCGGCGGTAGTGGGGGCGCTGCTACTTACCGCGCCGCGCACCTTTGGGCGGCGGCCCGTCTGGCTGGCGGCGGGGCTGGCGCTGCTGGTGGCGTCCCCTACCCTGCTGTGGCAGGTGGCGCATGGGCTGCCCTTCCGGCACCACATGGCGCTGCTGCACGACCAGCAGCTGGTAAACGTGACGCCGGGCAATTTCTGGAAAGAGCAGGTGCTGATGAACCTGCCCGCGCTGCTGGTGTGGGTGCCGGGGCTGTGGGCCGCGCTGCGCGGCCGGCCCGCACACGAGGCCCGCGCGGCGGGACTGCTGTACGTGGGCGGCATGTTGATTTTGAATGTATTGCACGGCAAAGCCTACTACGGCCTGGGCTACTACCCGGCGCTGTTTGCGGTGGGCGCGGTGTGGTGGCAGGCCCGGCTGGCGGCGCGGCCCCGGCTACGAGTGGCCCTGCGGGTGGCGCTGCTGGTACTGCCGCTGGCGCTGCTGGCCCCGTTGCTGGTTGTCATCTACCCCATCCTGCAACCTACTCAGATGGTGCAACTCAACCAGAAACCTTTCTATAAAAAGTTGGCCCTCAACCGCTGGGAAGACGGCCAACTGCACCCGCTGCCCCAGGATTTTGCCGATATGCAAGGCTGGCACGAGCTGGCCGATAAAGTGTGGCTAGCCTACCGGGCGCTCCCCGACTCGACCCGCGCCCGCACCCTCATCAAGTGCGACGACTACGGCCAGGCCGGGGCCATCAACTACTACAACCGTGGCCGCAATATGCCCGCCGCCACCAGCTTCAATGGCAGCTACTTGCACTGGTTTCCGGCACCGCCGCCGCGCCCCTGGCGGCACCTGCTGCTGGTGGGCGAGGGCCACCCTAGCGAGCTAGTGCCTTATTTTGAGCACCTGGAGAAAGTGGGCGAAATCACCAATCCCTACGCCCGCGAGCGGGGCGAAACTATCTACCTCGGCACCGGCCCGAGCCCGGCGCTGCTGGCCCGCGTGCAGGCCGAGCGACAGCAGGAGCTGGCCGCCTGGGAGGGCGGGCTGAATTAGTAATGCTTGCCTACTCCTCCCGCTCCACTACCGCCTCCGCGCGCCCCAGCAGGCGCACGGTGGCGTAGCCCAGCAGCAAAAACGCCCAAAAAACGACCGTTACGCCCCAGGTTTGCCAGTTGTGGAAGGGGTGCAGGAAGCGCTGCACGATGTCGTAGAACAATGTGAACGGATTGCTGAGAATATCCCAGGAATTGAAGCGCAGGTAGCGGCCCAAATACACCCCAAACGCGCTGAGGCCCAGCGCTACCGTGGCGAAGCCCCAGCCCGCCCAGAAGCCCAGCCGCTGCCGCACCAGCGTGTGCATGTCGATGAGCGAGGAGTAGGCCAGCATCAGGCCATTCCAGGCGCAGGACATGATGAGGGCCAGGTCGTACCAGTAGGGCACGCCGGCGCGGGGCTCGAGGTGAAAGAGGTCGGTAACGAGGTAGGGCGCATTGGGAAAGAACAGCAGCCACACCGCACCCACTGGCAGCAGCAGGCGCGCTTTGGGCCGGTAGGCGGCTAGGTGCAGCGCCGCGCTCAGCCCAAATGGAATGGCGGCCAGAAACAGGTTCCAGAGCAGAAATACAAACAAAAACTGCTTGGTAATGGCCACGCGCACGGCGATGAGCGCGAAACTGAGGGCCAGCGACAAGCCCAGCACGAGCAGCAGCGGCAGCCGGTGGCGCAGGGCGGGGCGAGAAAGGGGCATGGTCAGGTTCATAGGATTTTGTTACAGGTTAGACATGAGACGTTATGAGACGTTAGACATGAGAACTGTTTTACTAAGCATTCTCATGTCTCATGTCTAACGTCTCATGTCTTTTTACTAATCTTTCTCACGTCTAACGTCTCATGTCTTGGTAGAACGCTAAAGTAGGGATGCGCGGCGAGTAGGCTGCACCCACCCCCTCCCAGCCGGGCGTACCTTTGCGGCAGCTAACGCGGCCGCTGCGCCGTATCAGTCCCCCATGACTCTTTTTTACCGGGCCTTGCTTTTACCTAAGCGCCTCTTGCTTTTGCTGCCGCTGACTTTGCTCAGCCTGGCCGCCGCCGCCCAGGGCCAGCTGGTGCAGTACCGCACCGCCAAAAACCAGCTCGACCAGGGCCACTACGACGTGGCCATGAAGCAATTGCAGCCCCTGGCGCAGCCCGTCAACCACTTTGCGCAGGCCGCCGATGCGGGCTACCTCTACGCCGTGGCTGCCACGCGCCAGGGCCAGTGGGCCGAGGCCGAGCAGATGCTCAACCTCATCCGCCACGAATACCCCACCTACGCGGCCCTCAACGAGGTGCTGTATCTGCAAGGCCAGGTGTCGTTTGAGCAAGGCGACTACGACAATGCCCTGCGCACCCTGGGCCAGCTACCCGCCGAGCAGTACGCCGCCCTGCGCGAAAGCTTGCAGGCCAACTACTTAGGTAAGCTTAAAGACCGCGCCACCTGGCAGCGCCTGCGCCAGCGCTACCCCAACAGCAAGCTCGTGGGCCGCCTCTACGCCGACTTTCTGCGCGGCAGCGGCCCGCTCGCCGACGCCGACCGCCAGCAGCTCGATGCGCTCATCACGCAGTTTAAGCTCGACCGCAGCCAGTACGCGCCCGCGCCGGCCGCGCCCAAGGCGCTGCCCCGCAAGAGCACGTATAACATCGGCGTGCTGCTACCCTTTGAATTACAAGATAATACCTGGCAGACGCAGCGCAAAAACCAGTTCGTAACCGACCTCTACGCGGGCCTGCGCCTGGCCCAAGACTCGCTGCAACGCGCCGGGCACCCGGTGCAGCTGTTTGCCTACGACACGGGGGCCGATACACTGACGCTGAAGTCGGTGCTGGCCTTGCCCGAGCTCGCGGGCATGGATATGCTCATCGGGCCGGTGTACAAGTCGGGGGCGCGGCTGCTGGCCCGCTATGCGCAGGAGCACCAGATAGCGTGCATCAATCCGCTGTCGCAAGATGGTGATTTGGTGCTCGATAACGTGTACCACTACCTCTACATGCCCAGCGCGGCCACGCAGGGGCGGCTGGCGGCGCAGTTTGCGGCGTCGGCCTTCGGCACCGGCCGCCCGGCCGTGCTGCTGCGCGAAGATGCCAAGGACGACAACGATTTTGCCCAGGCTTACCAAGTGGCGTACCAGGAGGCGGGCGGCAAAATCCTGGAATCGCGCACCTTGCGCCCCGACGACGCGGCCAGCCTCGCGGCCGCTTTCGCGGGCCTCGACCTGGCCTCGGTCAGCCACGTAGTCGTGGCGTCCGACCACCGCAAAGCCGGCCCGGCCACCTTCGCGGCGCTGCAAGCCGTGCCCGCCGCTACCCGCCCGGCGCTACTCGCGCCCGGAGCCTGGCTCGACAACCCCAGCCTCGACCCCGGCCAGCTCGGCGGCCCTACTGTGTACTACTACCACCCCAAATACTTTGATAACCAGCGCCCTGGCTACCGCCGCTTCCGGCAGCTGTACTTGGCCAAGCAAAACCTGCCGCCCTCGGTATTCGCCAGCCAGGGCTTCGAGCTGCTGCTGTTTTTTGGTAATGCGCTCCAGCAGTTTGGCCCGGCGTTTCAGAGCGGGCTGGCCACGCTGCCGCCCCTGCCGGGCGCGGTGTTCGAGGGCCTCGCCTACCCCGGCACCGCCCACGACAACCAGGTGGTGCCGATGGTGAAGCTCAGCAACCTGGAGCTGCAATTGGTACGGTAGTTTAGTGCTTAGTTGTTAGTGCCTGGTGCCTGGATTTTGGCATTAAGCACTAACAACTACTAATACTAAGCACCAAGCACTAACAACTAAGCACTAAAATATGACTACTTCCGAAAACCTCTTTGCCCGCGCCCAGGACCTGATTCCGGGCGGAGTTAATTCGCCCGTTCGTGCCTTCCGCGCGGTGGGCGGCGCGCCCATCTTTATGCAGTCGGCCGAAGGCGCCTGGCTTACCGATGTCGATGGCAATCAATACGTTGATTTCATCAACTCGTGGGGGCCGATGATACTTGGGCACGCGCCGGCCGTGGTGCTCGATGCCGTGCGGGCGGCCCTGCCGCACTCGCTTTCCTACGGCGCGCCCACCCGGCGCGAGGTTGAGCTGGCCGAGCTGCTGATTGAGATGGTGCCGAGCGTGGAGAAAGTGCGGCTCGTGAACTCGGGCACCGAGGCCACGATGTCGGCCATTCGGGTGGCGCGGGGCTACACCGGGCGCGCCAAGATGCTCAAGTTTGAGGGCTGCTACCACGGGCACGGCGACTCGTTTTTGATTGCGGCCGGCAGCGGCGCGCTCACGCTGGGCGCGCCCGACTCGCCGGGCGTAACTGAGGGCGTGGCCCAGGACACGCTCACCGTTCCGTATAATGACGTGGCCGCCGTGAAGGCCGCCATCGCCGCCAACCCCGACCAAATCGCGGCCATCATCATCGAGCCGGTGGTGGGCAACATGGGCCTGGTGGAGCCCGCGCCGGGCTTTCTGGCCGAGCTGCGGGCGCTGTGCACCGAGCACGGCATCGTACTGATATTCGACGAAGTAATGACGGGCTTTCGCCTCGCACCCGGCGGCGCGCAAGAGCTATTCGGCATCACGCCTGACCTCACGACGATGGGCAAAATCATCGGCGGCGGCCTGCCCGTGGGTGCCTACGGCGGCCGCGCCGACATCATGAACCAGGTGGCCCCGGCCGGCAAGGTGTACCAGGCCGGCACGCTGTCGGGCAATCCGCTGGCCACGGCCGCCGGCCTGGCCCAGTTGCGCTACCTGCACGAGCATCCCGAGGTGTATCAGCAGCTCGAAGCCACCACCGCCCGCCTCGCCGACGGCACCCGCGCCATTGCCCGCGAGTTGGGCCTGAACTACACCGTGAACCGCGTGGGCTCGATGTTCAGCTTATTCTTCACCGCCGAGCCGGTGAATAACCTGGAAGACGCCAAAAAGGCCGATTTGCCGGCCTTCGGTCGCTACTTCCACGCTATGCTGAAGCGCGGTATCTACCTGGCTCCGTCGCAGTTTGAGGCGCTGTTTATCTCAACCAGCATCACCGACGAGCTGGTGGAGAAGTACCTCACGGCCTGCCGCGAGTCGCTGCAAGAGGCATACGGGCTGGCGGCGTAGCGCTGCTTTTGGGTCAGGATAAAACGTCATTTGGGGCGGGCTGCCGGCTTTTCGCCGGCTGTCCGCTCTTCGCGGAATAAGCCCACGCCTACGCTCGCCCACCTAACGACGAGCGGACAGCCGGCAAAAAGCCGGCAGCCCGCACCCGATGCCGCGCCTCCAAAACGGCGCTACCTTCACGCTATGCTATCTACTCCTCGCTTTGTTATGCGCTACTTGCTCAAGCTGCTGCTTTTTATACCATTTTTAAGCTTTGCCCAGGGCGAAACGCCCGCGCAGGCCAATAAAAAGCTGTTTGACCGCACCATCGACGAGCTGAACTTTCGCACCTTCGAAACGGTGTACGACAAGCACTTCACGCGCCAGAAGTTTCCGGCCGGCCTGCGCACGGCGGCGGCCCGGCGCGACTTCACTAGCTTTGAGGGTAATGCGGAGCTGCAAAAGCTGTTTCTGAACTATAACGGCGTGGCCGAGCGCTACAAAAACCGCTTCGGCGGCGGGCAGCTGTCGCAGGCCGAATTTGAGCGGCAGCTAAACTCGGTAGTGCGCGACCGCAATTTTGAGTTTTTCATTCGCGGCCTGCCGCGCGATGAGCGCTCGGCCCTCATTCGCAACGAGGAGCGGGTTATCAAGCAGGCTGTGGCCCGCTTCAACGCCAGCGGCGAAACCGCCGCCAACGTGCCCACCGCTGCCGAAGAGCCCGAGCCCGCCGTGGCCTCGGCCCCGCTCACCACCAACGACCCCGCCCCGGCTGCCGAGCCGGCCGACGAAAACCCCGCCCCCACCGCCGCCGAGCCCGAACTGCGCGCCCCGGCCGGCGAGGCCGCGCCCACGGGCGGCCCCGGCTGGGTGGGTTATCTCACGCTGCTCAGCAGCCTGGGCACGCTCGGGCTGCTGGGCTTTGGGCTGCTGAGCGTGCTGCCCGAGTTGCGCCGCTTGCAGCGCCGCGTGCGCGAGCTAGAGGCGCAGGCCACCAACCAATCAGCTTACAATGAGCCCGATGCCGACGACTACGCGCCCGAGCCGGCCGAGGCCAAGCCCAGCCTGTTTAGCCGCCTGCGCGGCCCGGCCACCGGCGAGCTGCCCGACGACAGCTACGGCGATGACGAAGACGACGAGCCCAACCCGCACTACCCGCAGCGCTAGCGCTGCCGGGCTTGGTAGCGCGAACTTTGTAGTTCGCGTTCGTTAGGGCCCGTTCGGGTGCTCGCTACCACACGCGAACTACAAAATTCGCGCTACTTACTCTCTTTTACCTCTTGGCGAAAGCGCTTACAAAATCCGCGCAACCCGCTATAATCCACGCTAATCCGTGATTCTGACCGACCAACAAATCCGCGCCGAAATGGAGCGCGGTACCATCGTGGTGCAGCCCTACGACCCTGCTTGCTTGGGCACCAACTCCTACGACGTGCATTTGGGCCGCTACCTGGCCACCTACGACGATGCGGTGCTCGACGCCCGCCGCCATAATAAGATTACCACCTTCGAGATGTCGGCCGAAGAAGGCTACGTGCTCCAGCCCGGCATCCTGTATTTGGGCGTGACGGAGGAGTACACCGAAACCCACGCGCACGTGCCCTTTCTGGAGGGCAAGAGCAGCGTGGGCCGCCTGGGCATCGACATCCACGCCACGGCTGGCAAAGGCGACGTGGGCTTTTGCAACCACTGGACGCTGGAAATCAGCGTGTCGATGCCGGTGCGGGTGTACCCCGGCATGCCCATCGGGCAGCTCATCTACTTCGGCTTGCAAGGTGATGTACAAACGTTTTACAACCGCAAGCAGTCGGCCAAGTACAACGACCGCACCGACCGCCCGGTGGAAAGCATGATGTGGAAAAACGCGTTTTAAAGGCTATAGGCTAAGCGTTGGCTTGCCCGCATCAGGCTAAGCTAGCCTGGCGCGGGCAAGCCAACGCTTAGCCTACAGGTTAACCTCCGCGTTCACTTCTTCGTTAAGAACTGTCGATTGCCGCGTCATTTTTGGCGCGCTAATTGGCTATTGCAAACTTTAAACTTTGCCTTTTCTGACGATGAAGCTTGCCTTTGCCCCTTTGCTGCTGGCTTTTGCCGCACCAGCTTTTGCCCAGCAGCCCGCTACCCTTTCGGCCCCTACCACCACGGCCGTGCGCGACAAAACCCAGTCCAGCCCGCGCCTCAACCCTGTGGAGGCCCGCGCCGAGCACCTCAGCAACACGATGGTGCGCGACCTGCACCTCAACAATTACCAGGCTACTAAGCTGCGCGCCATCAACGCCGACAAAACGGCTAAGCTCGACGCCTTGGAGCGCCAGTATGCCCAAAACGCGGCCCAGCTCGAGCAGCAATCGAAGGTGGTGGTGCGCGAGCGCGACCAGGAGTTGCAGGCCGTGCTCACGCCCGACCAGTACTCCGATTATTTCGACGCCCGCAAGCGCTATGCGCAGGTCGATAAAAACTACGCCAATTCGGCTTCGGCCTCTATTTTGGTGAATTCCATTCAGAACCCGGTGCCGGCCCGCGATAACAACGCCACCATCGGCCCGGCCCGGCCGGCTACCCGCACCAGCCGGCCCGCCGTGCGGCAGTAGCCCACTCTCTACTTTCTTACTATGCAAAAGCCCTGACGCAGCGTCAGGGCTTTTTTTGTGCGCCCGCGTGGTAGCTACGGCGAGCGGCCGGCCGGGCCGGACAGCAGCGGCAGTTGGGCGCTGCATCAAAAAAGTACTACCCAGCTATATTTTTTTGTTTAAAAAGGCAGTTTGGATATTACTTTTCCGGCCGCAACACGGCTTATTCCTGCTTCACAGTCATTTTATTACCAATCACCATTCCCCCTTTTTTTCATGAAAAAACCATTTACCCTTTTTTCTAAGCTGCTGCCTGTGGCGCTGGCCTGGGGCCTGGGCCTGACCGCCGCCGCGCAGGTAAACTACAGCACGGTGCCACTCACGGCCGGTAGCTTCTCACACGATGTCATTGCCAACGGCTCGGCGGCCCTGCTGCCCGCCAACTCGACCACAAACGATGTGGATGCAGCTGGGTATTACCTCATTTCGCAGGACTACTACACCGCCTCGACGCCCCACACCTCGGGACTGCCCAACAGCGGGCTCATTCCTAACTCGATAGCGGGCTACTCCAACCTCACGTACCAGCTGGCTTCGTACTCGGCCAACAACTCGCTGCGTATTTCGCCGGCGGGCAGCACGGGCACGGTCACGTTTGCCACGCCCACGGCGGCGGCCGAGCTATACGTGCTGGCCATCAGCGGCAGCGGAGCCTCCACGGTCACGATGACGGTGAACTACTCGGACGGCACGAATACGGCCTTCGCAGGCCAGACGTATCCCGACTGGTTTACGGCCTCGGCCAGCCAGAACGTATTCGGCGCTTCGGCCCGGGCCAGCGCCGCCGCGCCGGTTTCGGCCACGGCGGCGGCCAATACGGCCCCCTTCCTGAGCCAGGTGAAGCTGACCGTGCCGGCGGCGAAAACCTCTACGACCGTTACGGGTATTACCTTCACGACGGCTACCGGCTCGGGCGTGCTTAACATTCTGGCCGTGAGCGCCGGCACGCCGGCCCCCAACTGCGCGGCGGCCCCCACCACCCTGACCACCGTAGCCAGCACCACCGCCGGCGGCGGCACGGCGCTATCCGCGGCCTGTCCCTCCACCAGCATCTATTTGTCGGTGAGTGGCGTGCCCAATAACAGCGGCTACACTTACCAGTGGCAGTCGTCGACGACGAGCGCCACCACGGGCTTCAGCAATATCAGCGGGGCTACCAGCAGCACCTACACCGCTACCGGCCAGACCGTTACGACGTACTACCGCGTGCTCGTGGGCTGCCAGTATGCCGGCACCGGCAGCACGCCTACCACCGCCACGGCCGTGCAGATTACGCAGAATGCCCCGACCTCGTGCTACTGCACGCCTACCTATACCAACGGTGGCAGTACCGACAACATCTTGAATGTGCAATTGGGTACGCTTAATAACCCCACCACGGGCAATGCCTCGCCCTACTACCGCGATTATTCGGCCCAGCAGACGGGCAGCGCCGCCACGCTGCAAATTCCTGCCATAGCCCAGGGCAGCACGGCCACCGTCAGGCTCACGCTTGGCACAGATGGCACCCAGTACAGCGCCGTGTGGATTGATTTCAACCAGAACGGCACGTTTGAAACAACGGAGTTCTTCTCTTTGAATACCAGCGTTAATGGCAGCGGCACACCGGTGGCTATTCCGGTAGCCGTTCCGGCCACGGCCACGCTGGGTCAGACCAAAATGCGCGTGCGCGGCGGCGAAGACAATATCATCACCAGCGACAAGGCGTGCGGTGCCAGCACCTCGGGGGGCTACGGCGAAGCCGAAGACTACTTGGTAAACATCGTGGCGGCCGGCTCCTGCACGGCCACTGCGGCCACCTTCAGCTACCCGGCTGCCAGCTTCTGCACCAATGCTACCACGGCTCCCACCGTTACGCTGGCCAGCGGGGCCACGGCCGGCACGTTTAGCTCGACTACGGGCCTTACCATCAATGCTACTACCGGCGCTATTACGCTCAGCAGCAGCACGCCCGGCACCTACATCGTCACCAACACCGTGGCCGCTACCGCCACCACCTGCGCCTCCTCGGCCACGACTACCGTCACGGTAGCCGCCGCGCCCGCCACGCCGACCCTCACCACCAGCGGCACGGCGGCTACGGGCATCACGCTCACATCGAGCGCAGCCAGCGGCAACCAGTTTTACCTCAACGGCAACCTCATCCCCGGCGCCACGGGCACGTCGTACCTCGTCAACTCGGGTACCAAAAACGGCCAGTACATTGTTATCGTGACCAACGCCGCCGGTTGCTCGGCCATCTCGGCCCCCGTGAACATCACCGTGACGGCCGCCGCCACCGCCCAGGCCAGCACCGCGCTCACCGTGGCCCCCAACCCCACCCGCGATGGCCTGCTGACCCTGGAGCTCAGCGGCTTCCGCGAAACCGTGGCCCTGACGGTAACCAATGCCCTGGGCCAGCGCGTGGTCGAAAGCACCGTGGCCGGTACCGCCCTCGGCCAGAAGCAGACGCTGAACCTGAGCGCCCTGCCCGCCGGCGTGTACCTGCTGCAAGCCCGCACCGCCAGCGGCGCGGTAGAAACGCGCCGCATCGTGCGCGAATAAGCTAACGGGGAGCATTGCCGGTGGCGATGCTCCCCGTTAGCCTGGCAACTCATAGCCAGCGGCAGCCTTAAAAAAAGCCTCTCACTGCGCAGTGAGAGGCTTTTTTATGCTAAACAGGTAGCAAATGACTTCGCTTGGCCGCCGCTAGAAGGGCAACTACACGTTGGGCCGGTTGTCCTGGCCCTGCTCTTCGAGGTAGTCGGTAAGCTCTTGGCAGAGGGCGCGCATTTTGGCGGCCATTTTTTGGTCGCTGGTGGCGGTGATGATGGTTTCGGCCATCGAGCCGATGGTATCAACCACGAAATACTTCATGGCATCGGTGGGCATGTCCTTGGTCCAGAGGTCGATTTTCATCGTGCCGTCGGCGTTGCGGTCCCAGATAGAAATATTGATGGCCTTGGCAAAGTGAATATCCTGCCCGGCATCGGTGGCCTGCCAGCTAATGGCCTCGGGTACTTTCTGGTCGTCCAGCGCAATGCTAAAACGGATTTCTGACTTCTTCATCGCAGATTCAAACGGATTTTCAGGATTTAACGGATACGCCCGCTACGCGGGCTGACTGCTTGACGGGTAGGCAGGGCAGGCTGCTTTTCCGCTACCTAATTTAAAGTAAAAACTGGCTACGCACTTCGTAGCCAACACGCTAAATTATAGTATAGCGCGGCTATAAAAATGGATTATCCAAATAAGCTCACTAAACCAGTTAAATGCAAAATACAAAAAGCCAGCGGCTATAGCCCAAAATCCTTCCACCAACTACTCGCCTATCAATAACTTACCTACCGGGCGGACGGCTAGCCACTACTATCCCGTCACTTGCACACTTCCACCTACCCACCTCCCAACCACTCGCACTTGCACACCCAACACCACTACCCACCCAAACCCAGGCCTCACTCGGGCTAGCGGCTGGGGCACCCCACGCGCCCGGCTGCACCACGCTGGCCTAGCCAGCCCGGCGCAGCCGGGCATATCCGTTAAATCCTACAAATCCGTTTGAATCTGCGGTCTAGACGTAGTTATTGAGCATCACGGGCATCACCAGCATCAGGATGCTCTCGTTATCATCGGCCTGGGCGGGCATCAGCAGGCCGGCGCGGTTGGGCGTGCTCAGCTCCAGGGTAATCTCGTCGGAGTCGATGTTGCTCAGCATTTCGAGCAGGAAGCGGGCGTTGAAGCCGATTTCCATGTCTTCGCCGTCGTACTGGCAGGCCAGCGTTTCCTTGGCTTCGTTCGAGAAGTCGAGGTCTTCGGCCGAAATAATGAGCTCCGAGCCCGTGAGGCGCAGGCGCACCTGGTGGGTCGTCTTGTTGGAGTAGATGCTGATGCGGCGCACCGAGTTCAGCAGCTCGGCCCGGTTGATGGTCAGCTTGTTGGGGTTGCTGACGGGAATTACGTTCTCGTAGTCGGGGTAGCGCTCGTCGATGAGGCGGCACACCAGGCGCATCTGGTTGAACGAGAAGAAGGCGTTGCTTTGGTTGAACTCGACGCGCACCGGCGTAGCCTCGCTGGGCAGCGAGCTTTTGAGCAGGTTAAACGCCTTGCGCGGGATGATGAGGTTAGCGGTTTGGCCCGCGCCCACGTCCTGGCGGCGGTAGCGCAGCAGGCGGTGGCCGTCGGTGGCCACGAAGGTTACCTGGGCCTCGCCCAGCTGCACCAGGATGCCGGTCATGGCCGGGCGCAGCTCGTCGGTGCTCACCGCGAAAATGGTCTTGTTGATAGCCCGCGCCAGCGACGACGACGGAATCTCGACCGGGGCCGAGCCCTTCACCACCGGCACGCGGGGGAAGTCGGCGGCATTTTCGCCGGCTAGCTTGTAGCGGCCGTTGGCCGAGCTGATTTCGATGTTGTAGGTTTCCTCGTCCAGCGTGAAGGTTACGGGCTGGTCGGGCAGGTTCTTGAGCGTATCGAGCAGGATGCGGGCGGGCGCGGCAATGCGGCCAGCTTCTTGCGCCTCGATGGGCAGCTCGGTTATCATGCTCGTTTCGAGGTCGGAGGCCGTAATCGTGAGCTTACCGGGCTCAATCTCAAAGAGAAAGTTCTCCAGAATGGGCACCACGGGGTTGTTCGTAACCACGCCGTTGATGCTCTGGAGCTGCTTGAGCAGGGCCGAGGACGAAACGATGAATTTCATATAAAAAGTGAGCTAGAGCCGTTTTGAGAGGGGCGCAAAGATACACCGGCGGGCGGGGTTTTGGGGAAGCGTTTGGCGGGTGGGGCCAGGCGGCGCGGGCGAGCTATCCACCCAGGCCGGCCAGCGCTGCTACCATGGCCCCCACCAGCGTATTGAGCGAGTTCACCGCGTCGTTATTCAACAGGTGGCGGCGCTCCAGCGTCGCGCCCAGCACCGAGTCGGCGAGGTTGCCGGCCGTGCCCGCCAGCAGCAGCCACCCGAAGGCCAGCCCCCAGCCCACGCCCACGCAGTAGGCAGCGGCGATAATGGCGCTACCGGCCAAGCCCAGCAGCGTGCCTTCGCGGCTGATGACGCCATCAAGGCCACGCTGGTCGGGCTTGAAAGTCAGAATATTATAATAGCGCCGCCCGTACACGTTGCCCAGCTCGGAGGCCAGCGTGTCGGCGGCAGCCGAGGCAAAGCTGCCGGCCAGCATCAGGCGCAGCAGCGGCGCGTGGGCGGGCAGCCGCCAGGCCAGCAACCCTAGCAGGCCGGCCACGCCGGCATTGGCCAGCACCTGGCCGGCAGTGCGGCGGCCGCGGTTGGCTTCGGCCAGGCCGAGGCGGCGCTTGTCGGCCACGCGCCAGGCCGAGGCCGCCGTACCCAGGCCAAAAAACAGGGCCAGCGATGCCAGCCCCGACCAGCCCGCCCCGAGGTAGATGAGCAGCCCAAGCGCCCCGCCCACCCACACGGCGGGCACGGTGAGCTTGCCCGCGCGGGCGCTGTAGGCCATGCCCAGGCCCAGCAGTAGTACGACGAGGGCCAGCTGGAGCGGCATCGGGAGAAATAAAGTGGTAGCGGTGGCCAAAGGTAGAGCCACTGCGCCACAGGGCTCGGCTGCCGAAGGCAGCCTCTGGCCTACCCTACTTTTGTTCTGATGATTAGTCTAGCCCCCCCGGCCCCGGTAGTTTGGGCGCAGCCTATTTTAAAGCAGACTGTGCGGCCGGCGGGCACCACCTGCGCTACGCTCGTCGTGGCGGAGATTGGCCGGCCCGCGGGGCGCGCTGCCCAGGGGCCCGCCCGCCGCCCGCTGCCCGCGAGGCAGCCGATAGCCAAGCCGCCCGCCCCGCCAATGGTGACGCTGGACCTGGCGGCCTTCGGCGTGAAAAATGACGCGCGCCTCGGGGCCGACGACCAGTTGCTCGGCGGCACCGACAACGCGGCCCGCCTGCTGGCGCAGCGGGCGGCCATCACCGGCCGCTATGCCTTTCGGCAGCAGCCCCGGCTTTATGTGCGGCTGCCGGCCGGCGGCGTCACGGCGTACAGCAAAAACTACTGGGCCAACAGCTGGCGCTGGGTGATTTTCGACCTGAACGGCGGCACGCTCAAGCCTACCCCATCCCAAAACGACAACTATTTGCAGCGCACGCTCAACAACGGCGAGTTGCTACAGATAGACCGCGACCGCTACCACGGCACCAAGTCGTACCTCACGGCTTTGAAAATCAACACCGTGTCCAAGGGCAGCCGGGTGCTGGTGGTGAAAAATCCCCGCCAGCTCGTGCCCAGCGTGTACTACAAGGGGGCGCGCATCACGGTGTATTCGCGGGAGGTGGTGCTGGGCGAATCGGCCTACCCGCCCGGCACCACGCACAATGAGCGGCCGCTCACCATCGCGGCCATCGACTACCGCACCGGCCGCCTCACCCTCGACCGCCCCCTCGACTACGAGCACCGCGCCGACTACCCCGAAAACCCCCAGACCTCGGGCGGCGGCTCGGGGCAGGCGCGCATCCTGCCGCTCGACGACCCACGCCGGCCCTACGCCGACTACGCCGAGTTTCGCAATGGCACCATGCTTTCGGCCAGCGCCGCCGCGCCCAGCGCCGTGGCCTGGGTGGCCAATGAGGTAGTGTACCGCAACATCACGACCCACCAGGGCGGCACGGCTACCGAAGCCCTCACCAGCACCACTTTCATCGGCGGCGACCTGGGCGGCGAGTTTGAGGACGACAAGCTCAACGGCTGGGTCCGGCGCCAGAACACCCGCGTGCGCGGCCTCGTCTCGAACGGCGGCGGCTGCCGGGGCAGCGCCTGGGTGGGCGGGCGCAGCGATAAAAGCATTCAGCTGGCCGCGCCCCTCGTGGACGTGGACGGGGTGGAGTGCTGGGCCAGCCGCTACATCACGGATGTGGGGCCGAAGGCCGTGGCGCACAACGCCGACCCGGCCGTGGGCTCCTACGCCGGCTTTCACCACACCCAGCGCTACCGCCTGCGCCACCTCAAGCTCGGGGCTACCAACAACACTTCGGCCTACCTCAGCCCCGCCGAGTTTCGCACCGTCCGGGTTACGTCGGTCGATAAGGGCCGGGCGGGCTTTTATTGGGATGGCGGCCGCGACTCGCCCGCGCTGCTCGTGTGGCGCGGGGCGGGCGTCGGCACCCGCTTCTACACCCAGGATGGGGCCAAAATCGGCCGCGCCACGCAGGAAGTGGCCTTTGTGGGCAAGACGCCCGCCTGCACCAGCGGCACGTTTTACGTTGCGCTCGCCGGCTGCACGCCCCAGGTGGGCGACGTGTACGAGTTCAGCAACGTGCTGAATGTGCTCGACGAGGGCGGCCACACCATCCTCACGCCCCAGCACCCGGCGCGGCTGTATTCAGAAGAAACGCTGGCCTGGAAGGGCAACCGCGCCCCGGCCGGGGCCAAATCGCGCGGCATTACGCTGACCAAAAGTGACTTGCGCTACAACGAGCACGGCGCGGCCTACTTCCAGCTGCGGGGCTTTCCGACCAGCGTTACCTTTAAGAACCCCACCGCGGCCAGCGGCAAGGTCAAAATCTCGCTGCTCGACAAGGCCAACGCGGGCTACGACCTCTGCTGCTTCGCCCTGAATTCGACCCAGCCGCGCACCTGCTCGGCCAAAGGCAGCACGGGCGGCCTGAGCGTTATTAAAGGTGGCGAGCCAGATTTGAACCAGTACTTCGCGGGCGGCTTCAACCGCTGGGCCTACACCTGCAACGTGTTCATTGGCAACATCAGCCCGGCCCAGGCCCCGGAGTTTTCGCTCACGCTCACCTTCGACACGTACTAGAGCTATTTCTTAAGGCAGTATACGGATGCGTGTAGAGACGCATCCTTGCGTCTTGCGTCAGGCGAGCTGAATAACGCCAGACGCAAAATATTGCGTCTCTACACCCGCCGTCTGTATTCTGTCTATCGGCACCGAAACCGCTAACGGGTAGCAAGCAAAAAGC
Source organism: Hymenobacter sp. (assembly GCF_035709525.1). Taxonomy (GTDB): domain Bacteria; phylum Bacteroidota; class Bacteroidia; order Cytophagales; family Hymenobacteraceae; genus Hymenobacter. The sequence goes on from NZ_DASTEP010000058.1 coordinate 44,551, forward strand.
CCGCCTGAATTGACTTCAAGCGGGCTTCTTAGCTGCCAATGCGACTAGCGCAGAGAGGAAGGGATTCGAACCCTCGATGACCTTTTGAGCCATACACACTTTCCAGGCGTGCTCCTTCGACCACTCGGACACCTCTCTGAATGGGGCTGCAAAGATAGGCGAAAAAGTGAGGCAGCGAGCGGCTGCGCAAGTAAAGAAGCTTAAAAAGCGTGTTTTTAGCTGCTTTTCCGCTTTTTCCACCCTACGGCAGCGTGATTTCGCCGCGCAAATCCTGGCTGAGCAGGCGGCGGGTTTCGGCTTCGCCCAAGCCCAGGCCCAGCACAAACATGAGCTTGGTAATGGCCGCTTCGCTGGTGATATCGTCGCCGCCGATGACGCCGAGGCGGCCCAAGTGGGCGCTGGTTTCGTAGTGGCCCTGCACCACGCGGCCTTCCTGACACTGGCTCACGTTCAGGATATAAACGCCGCGCCGGCTGGCGTTTTCGAGGCATTCCAGAAACCACGGCGCGGTGGGCGCGTTGCCCGAGCCGTAGGTTTCGAGCACGCAGCCGCGCAGGCCGGGCACGCCCAGCACGGCCTCCACCACGGCCGCCGTGATGCCCGGAAACAGCCGCAGCACGGCCACATTTTCGGTTAGCTGCGCGTGCACCCGGAGGCGGGCGGCGGGCAGCGGCCGGATGTCTTTGTCGGCAAAGGTGAGCGTGATGCCGGCGCGGGCCAGCGGCGGGTAGTTTTCGCTTTTGAAGGCGGCAAACTGCTGGCTCTCGACCTTCTTGGCGCGGGTGCCGCGAATCAGAATATCGTCGAAAAACAAGCCGACCTCGGGCAGGCGCATGTGGCCGCCGGGGTGGCGCGCCCCGGCTACCTCGATGGCCGTGAGCAGGTTGCGGGTGGCGTCGGAGCGGGTGCGGCCCACCGGCAGCTGCGCCCCGGTGAAGACCACGGGCTTGCCCAGGTTTTCGAGCAAAAAGCTGAGCGCCGCCGCCGAGTAGGCCATCGTGTCGGTGCCGTGCAGCACCACGAAGCCGTCGAAACTATCGTAGTGCTGCCCGATGAGCTGGGCGAGCAAGAGCCAGTCGGCGGGCACAACGTTGCTGCTATCGATGGGCTCGGGGAAGGCCAGCAGCTCGATGTGGTAGGGCAGCTGGTGCAGCTCGGGCATGAGGCGGTCGAGCTTGTGGAAGGGCATCGGCACCAACTCACGGCGCTTGTTCACGGCCATGCCGACCGTGCCACCGGTGTAAAGCATGAGTAGGCGCGGGGCCGCCGCATCGGCCACGGTGGGCAGCGTGAGCAGCGGCAAATCGGGGAGCGAAACGGGCATGGCGCAAAGAACGGTAGCCGAACCGTAGTCCGCGCCAGCCTTCCGCTAAAATAACCTGGCCGCCCTACATTAATGCGCTACCGCTGCCAAATGCTGCAATCGAATGCAAACAAACCTACTACCACGCAAACTACTGTCGCACTGATTACTATCGAAAATGCAACATTAATGCAAATAAGAGGGCTTGAATTTAGAGTAAGAGCCGGCCAC
>NZ_DASTEP010000059.1:0-27226 GCF_035709525.1 Hymenobacter sp.
GTGCTCGATTTTGACGCCTTGGTAGTATTGCTCGAACTTCTGGTGGGTGAAGCCCAGCTCGTCGGTGTCGCGGCGCAGGGGGCGCATCTGCTCATCTTGGCCCAGGCCCAGCTGCTGGCGCAGCACGAAGGCGCCATCGGCAGCGCTGGGGCGACTGGCGGCCCGGAACTCGATGAGCGTGGGCTGGCCGTCGGCTGCCAATTCTTTTTTCTGAAGGCGGGTACCTTCTTGAGCGTGAGCTAAGTGAGGAAGTGTGGCTACGCCCAAAGCGAGCGCGGCTACCGTAGTGTACTTGTGGGACATAAAAGAACTAGATGATTGGAAAAAGTATATCGCCCAATAGGCTCCGCAAGGTATATTTTTTTCTGAAAATGTCAGCCTTAGCAAGGTGAAAATAGAAATAAGCACTGAGCGCTAAAGCCATAATTTTTAAAACGGTACGAAAAATGTTAAGGCGTGCATAAGCTGTTTGGCCTGATAATTAATAAGGTTTTACAATGGTTTCGGATGAATTATAGTATGCATGTAGTACTATGCTGCACGGGCTGAAAAATAAATATTCGTAGTCGGTTTATGAGGGTATGATGAAGCTTGTTTGAGTAACTTTTTTGGGAAAAGTTTATACTTTTTAAGTACACGGGTTGCCGGCAACGATTGCAGCTGGGACTAGCTCACATTCGGCCGCCGGGCGCGTGGGCCGTATAAAAGGGTTTTCAGCTAAAGCTTCTTTGCACATGCGTACTACCTGGATTCGAATTGGCCGCTGGTCGCTGCTGGCGGCCGTAGGAGGCGTACTGCTAACTGGGGCCGCGCGGGCACACGCCCGCCGCCGCGCCAAAGAGCAGGCGCAGGATACGGGCCTATTTGCGGGCTCGCCCACGCCGCAGCTGGTAGCCCGGCAGTTTACCTTCACCGAAGGGCCAGCCGTGGATAAGGCTGGCAACGTGTACTTTACCGACCAGCCCAACAACCAAATCTGGAAGTACGACCTGCGGGGCCAGCTTTCGGTATTTATGGACCCCGCCGGCCGGGCCAACGGCATGTACTTCGACGCGAAAGGCAACCTCATCGCCTGCGCCGACGAGAAAAACCAGCTTTGGTCTATTGCCCCCGACAAGAAAGTGACGGTGCTGGTAGACCAGCCGCCCGGCCACCGCCTCAACGGCCCCAACGACGTGTGGGTGGCCCCCGGCGGCGGCATGTACTTCACCGACCCCTACTACCAGCGCGACTACTGGCAGCACACCGCGCCCGAGCAGCCCGGCCAGTACGTGTACTACCTGGCCCCCGGCCAGCACCAGCCCACGGTGGTCGAGACTACCCTCAAAAAGCCCAACGGTATCATCGGCACCCGCGACGGCAAGACGCTGTACGTTGCCGATATTGAGGGCGACAAAACCTACCGCTACCAGCTCGGTCCTACTGGTGCACTCGCGGGCCGCCAGCTGTTTGTGGAGCAGGGCTCGGACGGCATGACCCTGGACGAGCGCGGCAACGTGTACCTCACCGGCAAGGGCGTGACGGTGTATAGCCCCGCTGGCGAGCGCCTAGCCCACCTCGACGTGCCCGAAGAGTGGACCGGCAACATCTGCTTTGGTGGCAAAGACCGCAAGACGCTGTTCATCACCGCCTCGAAGGGAGTGTACGTGGTGCCCATGCGGGTGCGGGGCGGGCAGTAGGGTGGCGCATGCCATGCCCCGGTGCGCCCGCCGGGCGGGCAGAAAAGCAGGTTTCAACGCAGCTTTTCTGCCCGCCCGGCGGGCGCAAAAGCCGCGCTCAGTGCATCCTTAAAGGAGAGCGTTCTATATAATTTATGTTATTTTTAGATGAAAATATTTTATCATTTTTAGGTAATTAGTGGCTGTTGCTAGCGGTGCCGAAGCTGCCAGGTGGAAATATGGCCAAAAACGGCCTTGTAAAGCTGCTTTGGGCAGTAGTAGTCTATTCTTAACACAGGGTAGGGGATAAGCTGGGTGTATGGTTTTTAGGTAATGGTAGCTTAGATTTGTCTTATTACCGAGTTAGCCTTATCCATTTCCTTTTTTCTGTTAGTGCAATGACTATTACCCCTGGTTACTTGCTGCCGCCCAATGAGGCGGAGCGCCTGCAGGCCCTGCGGCAATACGATATTCGGCACTCGCTGCAAGAGCCGGTATTCAATGAGTTTGTATCCCTCACGGCCCGCATTTTTCACCTGCCCATTTCGCTTATCGCGCTGGTCGATGCCGATGAGGTAGAGTACAAGGCCAACGAGGGACTGCCCGGTCTGCGCCACCAGCCGCGCGTGGAGGCGCTGTGCGCCCTGGCCGTGCGGCAGCGCCAAACCGTGGTGCTGGCCGACGTGGCCCAGGAAACCAACCTCACGGCCGAGGCCGCCATGGCCGCCCAGGCCAAGGGCCTGCGCTTTTACGCGGGCGCACCGCTGGCCATGCTCGGCCACCGCGCCATTGGCACGCTGTGCGTGATAGACCGCCGCCCGCGCACCTTCAGCGCCGACGAGCAGCGCGTGCTCGAGCACCTGGCCCGCCTGGTGGCCGGCACCATTGCCGTGCGCTACTGCTGCCGCCTGGGGCAGGGCGACAAGCAGTGGCAGCTGGTGCAGCGCCACCTGACGGACGAAATCCGCGAGCTGGTGGCGCTGGTGCGCTATCTGTCGGCGCGCTTTGGCCACCAAGTGCCCGTGTCGGGGGCGGTGCTCGAAACCGTGCAGCGCCGCCTGCGCGACCTGGGCCGCCTACTGGAAGAATACACCACCTGCGACTAGCTGCCGCTGCGGCCCGCCGAGCCACCGGCGTATGCTCACTGCGACCGGCCACCAATCAGGGCGTGGCGGCGAAAAAGCTGGTGATTGAATACACAACCTGGGCGGTGAGGCAAGCTCCTGCAATCTATCAGGTTAAAGGCCCGCTGCCAAATTAGCAGCGGGCTTTTTTTTATCATTTTTTACCGCTTTATTTACATTGTCAACTTCTTTCACTCCCACTCCTATGCGTAATTTTTCTCTCCTCGTCACTCTTTTACTGCTCGCCTTCGTGAGCCACGCCCAGCCTAGCTCGGGTGGCCCCACGCCGGCTCCTATCGATGGCGGCATTTCGGTGCTGCTGGCCGGGGGCGCGGCCTACGCCGTGCGCCGCCTGCGCGGCCGCAAGGCCAAGGCCTAGTTGTGCTGAGCGGGCGGGCGGCCCCGGCCGCCCGCCCAGCTTAGGTTTTGCTACTACTACCAGCCGGCCGGCCAGCGTTGGGCCGGGTGGCCTTTTTTGCGTATGTCCCGTTCGTCTTCACCTGCCGCGCCCGCGCCGCTTGTTCGCTTTGCGGTGCTGGCGGGTGCTTTCTACCTGCTCTGGTTTTTTGGCTACGAGCACTACCTGGCCGCCGATGGCCGCCTCGACGTGGCTTTGTCGCACAACCTGGCCAGCGTGAGCGCGGCCGGCCTGCGGCTGCTGGGCTACGCCGTCACTGCTTCGGCCGATGCCCGCCCGCTGCTGACCTTGCAGGGCCAGCCCGCCGTAATCGTGGGCCACGAGTGCAACGGCCTGGTGCTGTACGCGTTGTTTGGTGGCTTCGTGCTGGCTTTTCCCGGCCCGTGGCGCCGCAAGCTGTGGTTTGTGCCGCTGGGGTTGTTTTTGATTTATGCGCTGAACGTGCTGCGCATTATGGCCTTGTGCCTCAACAACTACTACTCGCACCAGACGGTGGATTTCAACCACCACTACACCTTCACGGCCATCGTCTACGCCAGCATTTTTGGCCTCTGGATGTGGTGGGCCACCCGCCTGGCCACCCGGCCGGCACCTACTACTGCCGTGTATGCCGCCTGATGCCCCCCTGCCGGCCCCGGCTGCCCGCCGCCCGCCGGGCCTGCTCGGCGGGCTCGCGCCGGCCCGGCGGGCGCTGTGCTACGGGCTGGTAGCGCTGCTGGTGCTCATCCGGCTTTTTGAAGACGAGCTGTGCGCCGGCCTCGAAGCCGGCTGGCAGCGCCTCAGCGGCCTGCTGCCCGCGCCGGCGTGGCTGAGCGCCGCCAACGCGGCGGCCCAGCGCAGCTTGCAGCGCCTTACGGCCCATCCTCACAGCGTGGCGGTAGAGCTGCTGTATGATGTTACCTACGTGGGCTTGTGCATTGGCCTGCTGTGCGCGCTGCTGCCGGCGGGGCGGGGCTGGCGCTGGAGCTTGCGCATCTACGGCGGCTTTGGGCTGGCGAGCCTGCTGCTCATCTTGCTGGGGCAGGTGGCGGGGCTGCCGCTCCTTACCAACCTGGCCAGCCAGCTGCTGCACGGGCTGCTGTCGCCGCTGCCCCTAATGGTGCTGGTGCCGCTGCTGTGGCTGCAAAGCGCCCAGCCGGCTACCGATGCGGCCGTGGCTTCACGCTAAGGGCGCGCCCACCAGAAAAATAACGGGCTGCCGCGGTCAGTGGCCGTGCCCTGCCGACCTTGGTACGCTACAAGCCGGGTGCCTCTAGGAGGTGCTAATCTGATGCTTAAACTGGTTTGCAGGTAAGTGTAGAGACGCATCTTTGCGTCTCCCGTTATTCAGCTCATCTGACGCGAGACGCAAGGATGCGTCTCTACACTCGCCGCCCGTACACTGACTGCGAAATCGCTGTAATACACAGCTAAGGCGTGCAGCGGGTATTGCGCAGGGGTAGGGCGGGGGGCAGCCAGCAGGGGCTGCTGTTGCGCGCGGGCACTACCACCGCTGCCGCCCAGAGGGCCGTCCGGGCTGGCGGCGGGGCTCTACGTGCTGCGCGTGCAGCAGGGCCGGCAGCAGCAGTCGCTGAAGCTGGTGCGTTAGCGGATGGCTGTTGGGCGGCGGGCCGTGCTGCCGATGTGGTGGGGGCTCTGCATGTTGGGTTAAAAAGCCAGCTTACGAGGGTGGCTGCTGGTAAAACCAAATTTGGCCAGGGCAGTAGTTTCTAGTATGCAAGCTACTGACGCTACCGCCGCCGCGCTTGAGGTGCTGTTTGACCTGCTGCCCACCAACGCGGTGCTGCTGACCCCGGTGTACGACGCGGCACAGACCATCGTGGATTTCACCTTTCACCGCGTCAACCCGGCGGCGCAGCAAATGCTGGGCTTGCCGCCCCGGCCCACCGCCACGCTGCTCCAGCACATGCCGCAGCACGGGCCTACGGGGTTGTTTGCGCACTACTGCCAGGCTTTTGCCAGCGGTGAGCGCATCGAGCGCACGTTTGCGTACCAGGGCGAGGGCTTCGATAGCGCCTACCAGCTGACGGTGCAGCGGGCCGGCGACCTGCTCGTGACGCACTACCTCGACCTCATCACGCTCAGTACCGAGGCCGCGCGGCAGGAGCTGCAAGCCAGCCAGGCCCGCGAGCGCGCCGCCCAGCAAGAGCGGGCCCGGCAGCAGCACCTCATCGAAACCGTGTTTGAGCAAGCCCCCGCCGGCGTGTGGGTGGTGCAGGGGCCCGACTACGTGTTTGAACTCTACAACCCGCGCATGGGCGAGCTACTAGGCCCCCCGCCGGCGCAGGCGCTGGGGCGGCCCTACTTCGAGGTGCTGCCCGAGCTGGCCAGCCAGGGCATTCCGGAGCTGCTGCGCCAGGTGTCGGAAACCGGCGAGGCCGTGCTGCTGGAGGAGTACGCCGCGCACCTCACGCGCCACGCGCCCGGCCAGGTCGGCTACTTCACGTTCGTGTTTCAGCCCCTGCGCGATGCCCAGGGGCACATCAGCCGCATCAGCTGCGTGGGCCTCGACGTGACGGCGCAGGTAGTGGCCCGCCAGCGCATAGAGCAAATAAATCAGGAGCTCGAAGCCCGCGTGCGCGAGCGCACCCGGGCGCTAACCGCCGCCCAGGCCGAGGCCGAGCGCCAGCGCGGCGAGCTCCAGCGGGTGTTTGAGCAGGCACCGCTGGCCATTGCCGTGTACCGGGGGCCTACCTACACTATCGAGCTGGCCAACCCCACGGTGTGCCGCCTGTGGGGGCGGCGGCAGGAGGATATCGTCGGCCTGGGCTTGTTTGAGGCCCTGCCCGAGGTGGCCGGCATGGGCTACGAGGAGCTGCTCGATGGCGTGATGCAAACCGGCCGGCCCGTGGTGGTGCAGGGCATGGAAGCCCAGCACGACCGCCACGGCCGCCGCGAAACCGTGTTCTGGGACTTTGTGTACGTGCCGATGGCCGAGGCCGACGGCCGCATCAGCGGGGCGATGGTAGTGGCCACCGAAGTAACCGCGCAGGTGCGGGCGCGCCGCCAAATCGAGCAGCTCAACCACGAGCTGGAAGCCCGCGTGCAGGCCCGCACTGAAGACGTGCAGGCCCTCAATGCCGAGCTGCAAGCCACCAACGCCGAACTCTACCAAACCAACACCCAGCTCACGCGCACCAACGCCGACCTCGATACCTTCGTGTACACGGCCTCGCACGACCTGAAAGCGCCAATCGCCAACATCGAGGGCCTGCTCAATGCCTTGCACGAAGAGCTGCCCGCCGCCGAGGCGCAGCGCCCGGCCGTGGCCCACCTGCTACACCTGGTGCGCGACTCGGTGGCCCGCTTCCAGCACACGCTGGGCCACCTGGCCAACGTGGCCGAGCTCCAGCAGGTAGGCCTCGGGCAGCCCGACGAGGTAGACCTGGCTACCCTCATCGAGCACGTGCGCCTCGACCTGGCCCCGGCCTTCGAGGCCAGCAAAGGCCAGCTGCGCGTAACCCTGCACGACTGCGCGCAGCCGCTGAACTCGTTTCGGCAGCTGCGCAGCATCGTGTTCAACCTGGTCAGCAACGCCCTCAAGTACTGCCACCCCGACCGGCCGCCCGTGGTGCAGCTCACCGCCCGCTGCACCCCCGGCCAGGTAGCACTCACGGTGCAAGACAACGGCCTCGGCATGAGCCCCGAGCAGCTCAGCGACCTGTTCCGGCTGTTTCGCCGCCTGCACACCCACGTCGAGGGCTCGGGCGTGGGGCTCTACTCCATCAAAAAGCTCATCGACAACGCGGGCGGCACCATTGAGGTCGCCAGCGAGCTGGGCGTGGGCTCCACCTTCACGGTGCGGCTGCCTAGGTAGGTGGAGAAGGATGGGAGTGGGCCAAGATTTATTTTGCTAATTCTATGCTTGCGACCTACCTTGTGGGCTTGAGGTATTTGCCTGCTTTATCAACTCCTGGACTCTCCTACCGTGAAGCGTATACATGCACGCTGCTAAGGTGCAGAAGCTTGGGGAAGTATAAGTATTTGAAATTCTATTAATCTAAAGAAAACAAACATCAATGAAACATTCCGTACATGGCAGTTACTGGTGGAAATGTGATTTTCATAACCATACTCCAGGCTCTAATGATTATGGGAGAAATCCAGCCGAAAAAGCTAGTATGACTGCTAGAGAGTGGTTGTTAGGTTATATGCGAGCCGGAATAGATTGTGTAGGGATAACCGACCATAATACAGGTAAGTGGGTCGATATTCTTAAGGATGAGCTTGTGAAGATGGAGCAAGAACAGCCGCAAGAAGCTGATTATCGGACATTATGCTTATTCCCTGGAGTAGAAATAAGTGTGCAGGGTGGTATCCACTTACTAGCATTATTTGACCCATCCAAAAAGTCGCAAGATATTTTCAGTCTGCTTGGTGCAGTAGGAATGGACGCAGAAGGTTATGGTAATAGTGATACTGTAACTAATGATTCACTTGGAAAGGCTATTGAAAAAATAGTTGCTGCTGGAGGCATAGCAATACCAGCACATGTTGATTGTAAAAAAGGCCTATTTACAGTTTGGGGTAATGCTGTCTCTACCAAAAAGGTGCTGTCTCTCAATAAGCTATTGGCTGTCGAGATAGTTGATGATGCTTTTATACTACCAGATGTCTACCAGAAGGCGAAAGTACATCTAGCAAATATTGTAGGCTCAGATAGTCATTCACCTGATAAGGTAGGCTCAGCTTATACCTGGGTTAAAATGCAAACACCCAATATAGAGGCTCTCAAATTGGCTTTGCATGATGGTGAAGACGGAGTAATTAGAGCTGGTAATGCAGGGACTGACCCAAATGAGGTAGAGAATAGATTTTTTATTTACTCCCTAAAAATTACTACGGGTATGAAGGCAGGTAACGGAAAGCCTTTAGTTGTAAATTTTAGTCCTTGGATGACATCTATTATTGGTGGAAGAGGTTCGGGTAAGTCTAGTGTATTTAATTTTATTAGAATTCCCTTTAATAAAGTAGATAATTTGCCCTCATCTATTAAGGCTGACTACGATAAATTTGCTAGGGAAGGGTCTAAGGCATCAGAAGGAATGCTAAAATCGAATACCGTAATTGAGGTAGAGTTTTTTAAAGAAGGGCGACAGTTGAAATTGGAGTATAGCGCTCACAATAAATCGCGTAAACTTTTTGAGAAAAATAGTGATGGAGATTGGGAGACATCAAGCGATTCTATCGACCCAGTCAAGCATTATAAAATTGATATATTTAGCCAAAAGCAGTTGTATGAGTTAGCTTCTGAGCCTAACCATATTCTTTCTTTGATTGATGGTAAATTCAACAAGATACAATGGCAGGAAAAGCTAGATGAACTGGAAGCAAATTGGATGGCATCTAGGCAAAAGGAGCGTGAGTTATTGCGTGAGGTGAAGAATGAGCATGACGTGAAAGAGGCCTTGAACGCAGTGAATTCTAGACTTGAAACCTATGAAGGCACAGAAAAGGCTCTCTTATTAGAATTTAAAGAATGTAGCTCGGCAAAAGCTACATTAAAGGAGTCAGTAAGTGATTTTGATGAGATAATGTCACAGATGCGAAGCCTTACTGAGCTTTGTTCGGCATATGATTTGATACCTGAGAAGACATTCTCAAATCAGGAGGAAGTTGATAACTTGTACACTGTAGACAGTAAAATTAAGGCTGAGTTTTCTAAAATAGTTGCTGCATATACTAGTTTAGAAGCTATACGCCTCACGATAAGTCCAGAAATCAAGGCATCTCCTTGGTATTCCCGTCAAGCGGCAACTACAGAGAAATACCAAAAATTGGTAGATGATTTACGAGCTGCTGGGCAAGATGCAAATATTGACTACGAAGCCTTGTTGAAGGAGAAAAGAAGTTATGAGGATAAGCTGTCTAAGTTAGATTCTTTAAAACAAGAACTGGTTGAAGCCGAATCTGCTCAGAAAAAGATTCGTACTCAAGTTTACGCTCATCATAAGGAATTGCGTAGTAAAAGAAAGGCGGTTATAGCTGCTTGGGATGCCGCGGGTGATAAGCGCACGATTTCTGTGCAAGTGGACGAATTAAGGGATTATGCTTCTTCAGAGCTTTCATTTAGAAATCTTATTGCAAAACCAGGAGCTGAGTTTGAAGGAGATATCTTGCGTAAGATTGAAAACGAAGGTGGAATTGATGAAGTAAAGAGCGGTTTGCTTTTTGAGATAATGAACTGGCAAGCAGTAGACGACCGCTGGACTAGGCTCAGTCATAGAATCGATGCCTTTATAGATGCTACTGAAGATGTCCCAAATAAATTTGGGATAAGATTTATCAAGCATAAAGAAAGGATTAAAGCTACAACTCCTGAAATGTTGGATAGGCTTATGATATGGGTACCAGAAGACAGAGTAGTGCTTAAGTTGCTTCGTGACGGCCGTGAGGAGGATATTGATACTGGTTCAGCTGGGCAAAAGACAGCAGGAATGCTGTCTCTATTATTAACTTTAGACTCAGGCCCCCTACTAATTGACCAACCAGAAGATGACCTTGATACTAGGCTTATCGGTGAATTGCTAGTGGCTAATTTCAAACTTCTTAAGCAGAAACGACAGATTATTGTAGTAACCCACAATCCTAATATCGCCGTTAATGGTAGCTCAGAGAAAATTGTGCAAATGGAATTTAAGCATGGCCAAATAGTTAAGATGCACTCAGGTGCGCTACAGGACAAAGGCGTTCGCGGAGCTGTTTGTGAGATTATGGAAGGGGGTAAGGATGCTCTTGATAAACGTTACTATAGAATATCCCAAGCTCTTAGTACAATGAGTTAAATACTTGACACGAAAAAGCCTGGCCAATCGGCTAGGCTTTTTCGTGTCAAGTCAATACTACTGCCCAATATTAAATATCTACAACCACTCAACGCAAAAGCCCCTTCTCAGTCCTGCTGAGAAGGGGCTTTTTGTTGCTTCAGTACCTGGAGCCGGAGTCGAACCGGCACACCTTGCGGTAATGGTGTTTGAGACCATCGCGTCTACCGGTTCCGCCATCCAGGCAACTACTCCGCGCGGCCGGTAGCTCACGAGCGGGCCGCAAAGGTAGCTACTTGTTGCCGAAGCCGCAAGAGGTAGCGCTTTTTTAAGTAATAGGTTTTAATCTGGGCCAGGGCGGCGGGGCGGTGGTCGGGCGGCAGCTGGGCGTAGCCGGCCAGTACCGGCTGAATGCCAGCGTCGAGCGTATCGGCCAGGGCCGTTACGTCGGCGGCTACCTGGGCGGTGGCAGTGGCGTCGGGCTCCATTTCCAGCTCCATCAGCTGCTCGTTCAGCTCCATTACCTCCATTAGGAAGTCGGGCGGCAGCTGGTTTTGGGCGCTGCCTTCTTCGAGCAGGCCGTGCTGGCCGAGCAGGTAGGCCATGCGGGCGTCGGGGTCGGCGAGGGTGCGGTAGGCGTCGGTGTTGAGGGTGCTCAGGCGCAGGGCCTCGGCCTGCTCGGCGGGCGTGGCCTGGGCGTGGAAGTCGGGGTGCAGCTCGCGGCTGAGCTGGTAGTACTTCTTTTTCAGCGCGCCCTCATCGAGCAAAAAGGCTTCGGGCAGGCCGTAGAAGGCGAAGTAGTTGGGGGCGTCGGGCATGGGGTAGGGGTGTGGGGCGGGGATAGTGGGGTTGGCGGGCAGGATGACGGCCGGTTGCCATCGCCATCATCTCGCCTAACTACCGCCAGGCAGGGCAAGTAGTTGGCTGGCGCGGCAAATTTGCCGCGCCTCACCCCGCCCGCACCACCGAAAACGCCTGCGCGGGCGCGGCCAGCAGGCGCTTGGTGGCCGGCCACACCTCCCCAAACAGCGCCGAGCGGCGGTAGGCATCGAGCGCCGCCGCGTCGAGCCAGTGGCTGTAGGTGCAGTAGACGTGCGGCTGGTCGGTATCCTGCCACAGCTCGAGGTGCTGGCACCCCGGCTGCTGCCGGATGCGGGCCTCCGAGGCGCGAAACAAGGCCAGAAAAGCCGGCACCTGGGCCGGGTCAAACGTGAGGCGAACGATACGCAGGAGCATAGCCAAAAACAGAACGAAGTGAGAAATAACCGCTTGCCGCCTAACCCATGGCCCAAGCAGCCCGTAAAGTTGACCTCATTCTCCTCACAAATCCTGTTTTTGCGTATGAATCCGCTATCCTGCCGCCCGCTGTGGCTCGCCGGCCCGGCCCTGGCCCTGGGCGTGCTTTTGACCTCTTGCTCCAGCGAGCCCAAAGCCACCGACCCTAATAAAACCGCCGAAGTAGTATCCGACCAAAAGACGGTGGAAGTAACTGCCGACTCGGGTGCCGCCCAGGCCGATACTACTAATAAGATGTAAGGCCGTAAGGCTCTGTCTGACCGGCGCGTAAACCAGTTTAGTAGCTTGTTTGCGCGCCGGTTTTTATTTTGGGTGAGCTATGGTGCAGTCGTTGAGAGGCGTAGAGACGCAATATTTTGCGTCTTGCGTCAGGATACGTTACCGAACGCAAGACGCAAAATATTGCGTCTCTACACGCGCTGCCCGCAACCCGCCGATAAACCAAAATTCGAAAAAGTCCGTTACTTTGCATTACTATTACTAGCTCTTATGCAGGCGACTATCATTTCGGTTCTGGCGGCTCTTGCTTCGAGCCTGGCGGCGGGCCTGGCCTACGTCAAATACAGAGGCATGGCGAAAGAATTTGATAGGGCGGAGATAACGGTAGTGAACACGCGCACCGGCAAAACGGCCACGCTCCCGCGCAACTACAGCCCCACGGCCGTCGAGCAATTGCTGGAGCTGGCTAAGTAGCCCGCTCCGCTTTTTTGCAGTACCCAGCCTGGCCAGTCGCCGGGCTATTTTGTTTCCGGCGGGGGCTTGGTACTCACCACGATAAGCTCGCTCATGCGGTGCTCGTGAATGCTCTTGCTGAGCTCCAGTACCTGCTGCTCTAGCTGCAAGCGGGCGGGCGAGTTGGGCGGCAGGCGCTTGGCGCGCTTTTCCATCTGGGCGAGGTAGCGCTCGGCCCGGCGCGTCACGGCCGAGGCCTTGCGGTCGGCCACCCACTCCTGCGCGTGCTCTTGCACCAGCCAGGCCACGCCCCGCCCCACGAAGGGCGCGAGCGCCCCCACCGCGATGGGCGCGAGCTTGCCCGGCAACAGCCCCGCCAGCAAAACCCAGGCAGAAGCTATCGCGTCTTTCAGCTCGATAGAAGCAGCAGAAACAGGCTTGGGCGTTGATTCGTCGGACATTGCGGGTGGCGCGCTTGGCTAATGCCATTAGCCGCAAGGTAAGAACGTTTTTAGTAACCGTCTTGGTTGCCTTCTGCCTCAGAGTTGTCTCCAAACCAATTATTCGAGGTTGCAGAATAGCCGCGAAGCGGCGACATGTTGGTAGTTTACCTGATTTTCAGCAATCCAGAGCCGCAAAGCGGCGGCATATTACCGTAGGTGCCGCCGCTTTGCGGCTCTCAACAGGTGATGGGCTGCGCTAGCTACCAACATGTCGCCGCTTCGCGGCTACGCCGCAACTTGGATTAATTAATCCAATTAATCCAAGTTGTGGAGCAGCCCCAGCGGGGCGGCCCGTCGGTAGCAAACAGGTCGCTTCAACGCCCCCAAGCCCCGTAGGGGCGACCCGTTCACCTGCCTGGGCGCCCCTACGGGGCTTTGTTACAGTGACAGGAATGGGTTTCTACCGACGGGCCGCCCCGCTGGGGCTGCTCCACAACTTGGATTAATTGATACCCGCATTTTTAGCGCGCCGCGTCGGCTACATCCGGTCGGCGCTCCTCAAACCACACATCCACCTGCGAGTCGAAATACAGTCCCAGCAGCTCGCTGGCGTGGCCCTGGTTGATGGCGATGCACAGGCAGCCCTGCGGGTTGAAGGTGCAGACGATTTCGCCGGGCGGGGCGGCGGCGAAGTGCGGGCGCAGCTCGCGCACGGCCTCGCGGCCAAACTTGACGGTAGCGACCCGGCCCCGGCCCGTCACCTCCACCGCCTCGCGCGAGATGTTGGTAATCAAGTTGCCGTAGTGGTCTACGTGCACCACGTGGCCGGTCACGCGGTTGTCTTGCAGGCGCACCTGGCGGTTGGTGAACGAGTAAAACTCGGTGGTCGGCAAGCCCAGGCTGTCAAGCGGGTGGCCCAGGGCGAGGCTCACGGCGGCGGGGGCTAGCACGTCGCGGGTGGGGTTGAGGCTAGCGGCCACGGGCGTGCTGCTGGGCAGCACCGTCGCCATCACGGGCAGGGCGGGCGGGGCCACGGCGCTGAGGCGCACCAGCCGCTCGGGCGGGCCGTCGCAGAGTAGCGAAAGCAGGCCGTTATCGGCCGCCACGAAGTAGTGGCCCTCGTGCTGGGCGGCGTGCCAGGCGGGCGCGGCCACGGCCCCGGCCGGGCTAGCCCCGTAGTCGCTCACCGCGATGAGGTGGGTAGTGCCCGCCGGGTAGTCGCGAAACACGGCCCGCAGCACGTGCACGGCGTGCGCGATGTTGTAGGGCTCCACACCGTGCGTGATGTCGAGCACCGGCAGGGTGGGGGCCAGCTGGAGCAAACGGGCCTTGAGCGCGGCCACGTAGTGGTCGCGGTAGCCAAAATCCGTCAGTAGCGTTAAGACCCCCATGCCCCCAGTTGTCCGATTTTGCGTAGTATTGTTTAAGTTGCCGGCAGCCGGCTGGAACGGCCGCAAAAGTACTCCGGTTATAGAAGTAATCCGGCCGTAATCGCGCCCCTAGCAGAAACGGTATCAACCGAACGCCTGTCAGCCAGCTAGCCAGCCGCTTCATCTTTTTTCCCGCCTTTTTTCCCGCTCTTCGCTTGGTCGAAAAAGTCATCACCCTCGAAAACGTCTCCCTGGTTGAGTTCCTGGGGGCCGACAACCAGAATATCCGCCGCATCGCGGCCGCTTTTCCGGGCTCCAAAATTGTCTCGCGCGGCAACGAAATCAAGATTCAAGGCCCCACCGAAGTCATTTCGAGGGTCAACGATATTCTGAGCTCACTCATTGAGCACTACCACCAGTACGGCGTCGTGACCGACCGCGACGTGAACCTGCACCTCTCCACTACCTCCGAGGAGGCCGAAAGCCGCGTGCTCGCCGCCTCACCCGACGTTATTTTGTTTGGGGCCAAAGGCGGCGTCATCAAGGCCAAAACGCCCAACCAGCAAAAGCTGGTCGATGCCGTGATGAAGCACGACCTCACCTTCACGCTCGGCCCCGCCGGCACCGGCAAAACCTACATTTCGGTGGCGCTCGCCGTGCGGGCGCTGAAGAATAAAGAAGTGAAAAAAATCATTATTTCGCGCCCCGTAGTGGAGGCTGGCGAAAGCCTCGGCTTCCTGCCCGGCGACATGAAGGAAAAGGTAGACCCCTACCTGCGCCCGATTTACGATGCCCTGGAGGACATGATTCCGGCCGAAAAGCTGAAGTTTTACCAGGAAAACAAGATTATCGAAATCGCCCCGCTCGCCTACATGCGCGGCCGCACGCTCAACAACGCCTTCGTGCTACTCGATGAAGCGCAGAACACCACGCCCTCGCAAATCAAGATGTTCCTGACCCGCATGGGCCCGAGCGCGAAGGTGATGGTAAACGGCGACCGCAGCCAGATTGACTTGCCCACCCGCCAGAAATCGGGCCTGATGCAGGCGCTTGACATTCTGAAGGATGTGCCCGGCATCGGCTTCGTGGAGATGAACGCCGACGACGTGGTGCGCCACCGCCTGGTAAAAGAAATCGTGCAGGCCTACGACAAATTCGACGTGGCCGAGCAGCGCCGCGAGGCTGAGTTCAAGCAGCGCCGCCGCGAGGGCAACGACCGTTCATTCGGCCGCGACGACCGCAACGGAAGCAACGGCTACCGCGACCGCCGCCACCCCGACGACCGCAGCTACGACCTACCCGCCGACGAGCTGCCCGTAAACCACGAGCAGGCGCTGTAAGCGGCGCTAGAAAAATAAATGATTAAGTAAGCGTCTGTCATGCTGAGCTTGCCGAAGCATCTCTACCGCACCGTTGCTCCCGTTTAGGCAATGCGGTAGAGATGCTTCGGCAAGCTCAGCATGACAGACGTTTTTGTAGTGTGCCAGACCGCAACCATAACATGACCACCGTCACCAAAATCACCGACCTGCGCGACCTCGACGCCGCCTTCACCATCCGCGAAAAAGTATTCGTAGAAGGCCAGGGCGTGCCCGCCGACGACGAGTACGACCAGCACGACCGCCAGCGCACCACCCGCCACTACCTGGCCCTGGTAGACGGCCAGCCCGCCGGCGCCGCCCGCTGGCGCCCCACCGAAAACGGCGTAAAGCTGGAGCGCTTCGCCGTGCTCGACGCCTACCGGGGCCACGGCGTGGGCACCGCCCTGGTGCAGCAGGTGCTGGCCGACGTGCAGGCCGAAGTCCCGGACGCGACCCAGGTGTATTTGCACGCCCAGTTGCGCGCCATCCCGCTCTACGAGCGCACGGGCTTTCAGAAGGTGGGGGAGATGTTTGAGGAGTGTGATATTCAGCACTACAAGATGGTGCTGGGGTAAGGGGAACCGAGCCACTCCCAATGTTGGGACTGGTAGTGGCTTTATGCTACGGCATTAGCTGCCTGATGGACAATGTGCTGCATAACGCCGAGTAGTATCGGTAGCTCGCGAATGCTGTATACGTCGTGGTCGAGCGTGAGCCGCTGCCCAACCAGCGTTAGGAAGCGCCAGTCGACGCCCGTAGTGGAGCAGCCGTAGAGCACCGGCACGGGGCGGTGGGCCAGCTCGTTCAGGCGCTGTGCGCCGACCAGCTGCGCCGCGCACTGTACGGTACCGGCTTCCAAATCCTGCTTTTTGGCCTCCGTGATGCAGAAGATGGGGGCTACAATAAAGTCGCGGATGGGACTAAGCGACAGCACGAAGTCGCACTCGCCGCGCAGGCCGGCCGCGGCATCTACGTCCAGGTTCACACCCGAGTGAAAGGTAAATTGCTGCTGGCTCAGCTCATTCAATTCGGTGAGCACCGGCGAAACCAGCCGCTCGGAGCGGGCTTTTTCGCTCACGTAGCCAATGCGTTGTGCCCGTTGCAGCGTCTCAACCAGCCAGGCAGAAGGGGCCTGGGGTAGATAGCCGGAAAAAAGCCGGGCGGCTTGAAAATCGAGGTCGAACTGCTGCGTCAGGCCAGCGGGTGTAAAATCGGTGTAAGCCATAAAAGAGGGGTGATTCAAGAAAAAAGCCCAACCTTACTGGTAGTGCGCGATTTACTACAAATATACCGGCTGGCATAGCAGAATTATGGTTGTTTGATAGCAACTTGCGCCCTATGCCTAACTGGTCATCGGCTCCCTTGCTGCGCGTGGCGCTGGCCTTTATCGCGGGCATCGCGGCCTACCTCTACCTGGGCCAAAACTGGGCTGGCAGCGCCGCGCCCTGGGCCACCGGGCTGGTGCTAACCTACGGGCTGCTGTGGCTCTGGGGCCAGCGGCGGCCCGCCGTTACCGATGCGGCGGGGCTGCTGGGGTTGCTGGCCGTGGCGGTGCTGGGTTTCGCCCGCATCCAGGGCTATACCGAAAGCCGGCGGGCCGACCACCTGGGCCACTTTGCGCCACGCATTGAGTACTACCGCGCCGTGGTGGACGAAGCGCCCGTGGTGCGCGCCAATACCTTCGCTACCACCGTGCGGGTGCAGGCGGTGCGGGTGGCCGGGCGCTGGCAGGCCGCCACGGGCGGCATCCGCATCAGCCTGCCGCGCCACGAAACCAATGCCACCGTGCCCGCCCCGCGCTACGGCGAGGTGTGGCTGGTAAAAGGCACGCCCGAGCTCAGCAAAGGCCCCGCCAACCCCGGCGAATTCGACTACCGGCGGTATTTACAGTACCACCAGGTTTATCACTCGCAGTTCGTCCACCAGGGCCAGTATAAGGTGCTGGGCCACGAGCCGTTGAGCGCCGCCATTGTCCTCAGCCAGCGGGCGGCGGGTGTGCTCGATGGCGTGTTTAAGGAGTATGTACATAGCCCGCGCGAGTATGCGCTGGGCACGGCGCTGGTGCTGGGCTTCCGCGATGACATTGATACCGCCACCAAGCAGGCGTATGCCAACACGGGCACCACGCACATTATGGCGGTGTCGGGCTTGCAGGTGGGGCTGCTATTCGCGGCCTTGCAATGGCTGCTGCTGCGGCTGCCCATGAGCGGGCCGGTGTGGCGGCGGCGCTTGCTCACGCTGGGGCTCGGGTTGGCGTTTATCTGGAGCTACGCCTTTCTCACGGGCCTGTCGGCCTCGGTGCTGCGGGCGGCGGTCATGTTTTCGCTGGTGAGTGTGGGCCAGGCCTTCGAGCGCCAAACGAGCATCTTCAACACGCTGAGCGCGGCGGCTTTCCTACTGTTGCTTTACAATCCCTACCTGCTCTGCGATGTCGGCTTCCAGCTCTCGTTTCTGGCCGTGCTCAGCATCGTGTACTTGCAGCCGCGTCTCGTGCGCTGGTTTGATGCCCGCAATTTTGTACTCGACCAGCAGCGCAGCTGGCACTCGCCGCTACGGCAGCGCCTCACGCGCTGGGCGGCCTGGGTAGCTAACGCGGGTTGGGAAATAACGGCGCTGTCGGTGGCGGCGCAGGTAGCCACGTTTCCGTTGGGGCTGTACTATTTCCACCAGTTCCCGTTCAGCTTTCTGCTGTCTAATCTTATCGCAGTGCCCATTTCGAGCATCGCGGTGTATATCGGCGTGGTGCTACTCGTGGTAAAAGGACTGGTGGCGCTGCCGGCCCTGTGGCTGCCGTGGCTCGACTGGCTGCCGCGCCTCGTGGGCTACGTATTTCAGGGTTTTATCTGGGCGTTCAATGAGTATATCTTCCTCATCGGGCGGCTTTTCCCCGGCGCGGTGGTGGGCGGCGTGCATCTCAACCAAACCCAGACGCTGCTGATTTTCCTGCTCATCGTCGTGGTGTGCGCGTTTTTTGCCAAGCCCCGGCTGGCCTGGGCCGGGCTGGCGCTGCTGCTGGTGAGTTGCTACGCCGGCAGTCGGGTGGCCGAGGCCGCCGAAGTTGCTCCGGTGCGCGAGTTTGTGGTGTACAGTATTCCGCGCCGCTCGGTGGTGGGCTTCTGGCAGGGCGCGGCCCCCGAGTTCATCACCCTCGACTCACTACCCCTCACCGAAACCGAGCGCACCTACCGCCTCAAGCCCAGCCTGATACTGCGCCGCGTGCGCCAGCCGCGCTACCGCGTGGGCTGGCAGGGTGCGGCCGTGCCCACGCGCCTGGTCGGCGCACCCGATCCCACTGATACCGCCCGCCGCTACCCGCCCGCGCCGGTGGTGCTGGCCAGCTGGCGCGGCCTACGGGTGGCCTGCGTGAGCGGCCGGCTGCGGCGGCTAGCTGGTGAAAATGCACAGTTTCCGGCCGATATTATCGTGCTGCGGCGCAATGCCCGCGTGTACCCCGATGGGCTGGCCGCGCACTTCGGCGCGCGGGCGCGGGTAGTGTTCGACTCGTCGTGCAAGCGCTGGTACATCGCCCGGCAAGATTCGGCGCTGCGCGCCGCTGGCTTCCGCACCTGGGACGTGAATGAGCAGGGCGCGTTTGTGTACGCGCTGGCGGGTAAGCGTTGAGCGGTGTAGAGACGCATCTTTGCTTCTCACGTCAGACGAGCCTGTTAGCTGAAAAATCTTGGTGAGTAAACTCAACAGCGACGAGACGCAAGGATGCGTCTCTACACTCGCTGGCTTACCTCGGCGTCAGCGTTTTTCTATAAAATAATTGCCTCCTAACCGACGCTGGCAAGTATATTGCGCATGGCTGGCGGCGCGCCCAACCATCTGCTTATTACCTTTTACCGTATTTATACTTATGGAACACTATCCAACCCAAGAGCTATTGGCCCTGCGCTTTCTGCAATACGAAGTAGAAGGCCGCCTGGCGTATATCACCATCAATCGCCCCGCTAAGCGCAACGCGCTCAGCGCCGACGTGGTAACTGAGCTCAAGCAGGCCTTCGAGGCCGCCGAAGCCGATGAGGACGTGAAAATTATCATCCTGCGCGCCAGTGGCGACGTGTTCTGCGCCGGGGCCGACCTCAAGTATCTGCAAGAATTACAGGCCAATACCTATCAGGAAAACCTGGCCGACAGCACGCACCTCATGCAACTGTTTCACCAGATTTATACCCTCAAAAAAGTCGTTATCGGCCAGGTGCAGGGCCACGCGCTGGCCGGCGGCTGCGGCCTGGCTGCCCTCTGCGATTTCACCTTTGCCGTGCCCGAAGCCAAGTTTGGCTTCACCGAAGTAAAGCTGGGGTTTTTGCCCGCCATCGTGAGCGTGTTCTTGGTGCGCCGCGTGGGCGAAACCCGCACCAAGCAGCTGTTGCTGAGCGGCGACATCTTTACGGCCCAGCAAGCGCTTGACTACGGGCTCGTTACCTTCCTAGTCGAGGCCGACGAGCTGGCCGATACCGTGCGCGACTACGCCCTGCGTCTGACCCGCGAAAACTCGGGCAGCAGCATGGAAATGACCAAGGAACTCATCGCCCAGCTACCCGCCCTCAGCCTCGAAGAAGGCCTGCGCTACGCCGCCGAGCGCAACGCCGACGCCCGCGCCACCGACGACTACCGCCGCGGCATCGCCGGTTTTTTAAACAAAGACCGGGTAGAGTGGTAGGTTAATTAAAGCTGTCACGCTGATTAATAAAGTGTCATGCTGAGCATAGCGAAGCATCTTGCGTGGCGCAGTAATCAATTACGTTGAGAATACTGCGCCACGCGAGCTGCTTCGCTGCGCGCTACATGACAGTCGCTTGTATGCACCCATTCGCCGCCATCCTCATCACGCTCAGCACGTTCGCCTTCATGGAGTTTTGGGCGTGGTTTATGCACAAATACGTGCAGCACGGCCCGCTGTGGGTGCTGCACCGCTCGCACCACGTGCGGCCCAGCCCGCGCCCATTCGAGCGCAATGACTGGTTTTTTGCCATCTACGGCGCTATTTCGGCGGTGCTTTTCATCACCGGCGACAATGGCGGGCGCTGGTGGTTTTGGGTGGGCGTGGGTATCGCGGCCTACGGCACGGTGTATTTCTTCGTGCACGACGGCCTGATTCACGGCCGCCTGCCCTTCTGGAAAAAAACGGACAACGTGTATTTGCGCGCTCTCAACATGGCCCACAAAATGCACCACAAAACCCAGGGGCGCGACCATTCCGAGGAGTTTGGCCTGCTGTGGGTATCGCCCAAATACCTGCGCTTGGCGCGCGAGCAGGCGGTCCGCCGCGAGCAGCCCACTACTACTTAGTATGGTGCCGCTGGCAAACCATTTGCTAGGTTTGCGGATTAAGTAGAAAGCACTGTCTACAATTTATCAAGCTATTACTTATTTCTTCGACCTTTTTCGGAGTGGTCTTCGGCGACGAGCCGCCCCGGAAAAGTTTTATTCTGATTAGTTACCTTCCAACGCCGTGGCCCGTTATTCTATCAGCGACCTTGAGCAGCTCTCCGGAGTCAAGGCTCATACGATTCGCATCTGGGAGCAACGCTATAACTTGTTGAATCCCACTCGTACTGCTACTAATATCCGTACTTACGGCGAGGCCGACCTGCGCCGTTTGCTCAACGTGGCCGCGCTATGTTCGCGGGGCCAGCGCATCTCGCAGGTAGTGCGCCTGAGCGAGGAAGAATGCCAAACGGCCGCCCTCGCCCTCTGCAACGAAGTGCAGCCTGCCGACGATGCCCGCCTTAGCGCCATGCTCGGCGCTACCCTCGACCTCGACGAGCCGCGCCTGCACCGCCTCTTTGACGAAGCCGTGCAGGAACTAGGCACCGAAGACACGCTGCTACGCCTCGGCTACCCGCTGCTCCAGCGCGTAAACGTGTCGTGGAAGGAAGGCTCGCTGAGCGTGGCCCAGGAGCGCCTCGTGGCCCAGCTGCTGCGCCAGGAGCTCATGGCCTCGGCCGATGCGCTACCGCTTATCCCGCTCAGCCAGGAAGATGCGCCGCGCTGGCTGCTATTCCTGCCCGAGGGCGAGTGGCACGAGCTGGCGCTGCTGTTCATGAACTACGCCCTGCGCGCCCGCGGCCGGCAGGTACTCTACCTCGGCCCCAATTTGCCGCTGCCTGATGTGCTGGCTGCCGCCAAAACCTTCCGGCCCACGGTGCTGGCCACGGTGCTTACCACGGCCCCCGGCCGGGGGCAGGTATCGGCATACGCCACCGAATTGCGCCAGCACTACCCCGAGGCCACGGTGCTGCTGTTTGGCTCGCTGGCGGTGCAAACCAAAGCCTTGCCCGAAGGCTGCCTGCCCATGGCGTGCCTGCACGAATTTCGGGATTTGATTCCCTTTGTGAATCAGTTGGTTGACGTAGAGTTAGCAGAAAAGTAACCCGAAGGGACAGCCCTGGCGGCCCGTTGTCCGTAAGCCCGTGGGGCTGCGCCGATTAGGGCTGAGCAACAGAAAAAAACAAGCTGGTCTGAGCCGTTTTTCTGACTTGTGGGCTACCTTTGTTTAAGATTCTGCTACGAACCCTTCAACAATATGACTTCTCTGGAATTCACTTCCCAAGTGCAGAAAATATCCTCATCGCTGCGCCCCGTGGCGATGAACCTAACCCGCGACGCCGACGACGCCAAGGACCTGGTTCAGGAAACGCTGCTCAAGGCGCTGCTTAACAAAGACAAGTTTAAAGCTGGGACGAACCTAAAAGCATGGTTGTACACCATCATGCGTAATACGTTCATCAACAACTATAACAAGATTACCAAGCGCAGCTCGAACATCGATTCGACTGAGTATTTTCAGTACTTCAACACCGACGAAAACTACATCACCCACAACGGGGCGACGACGGATTTTGTGGTGCGCGACATCAACGAGGCCATCGCCAGCCTGGGCTCCGACTACCGCACGCCGTTCATGATGTACTATATCGGCTATAAGTACCTGGAAATCGCGGAGAAACTGCAAATTCCGATTGGCACCGTGAAAAATCGCATTCACATTGCCCGCAAGGATTTGAAAGCCGCCCTGCAAGTGTACGCGCCCGCCGGTGCCGACCGCGCCGGGGTAGTCGCTACCGATGAGGTAGAGCAAGACTAACTTGCCGCCGCGTTTTGCGTTGGAGAAAGCCGCGCCTTCCGCCAGTTCGGAAGGCGCGGCTTTTTTTGGTTGCGTTCTATTGGATAGAACAACTGAACACAAACCGTCATGCTGAGCGAAGCGCAGCGAAGTTGAAGCATCTCTACCGCTTCGTTACTGGCGTCAGGAGTTACTTACCCGGTAGAGATGCTTCGACTACGCTGCGCTCCGCTCAGCATGACAAACTAATAATACAGAATGCCCCACGCAGTAGTAATAGGTGCCGGTTTTGCCGGTTTGTCGGTGGCCTCCTCGCTGGCGCAGGCCGGGTGGCAGGTCACGCTGCTGGAGAAAAACGCCGGCCCCGGCGGCCGGGCGCGGGTTTTCGAAGCCCAGGGTTTTACCTTCGATATGGGGCCGAGCTGGTACTGGATGCCCGACGTGTTTGAGCAGTACTTCGCCAAGTTTGGCAAGCGCGTGGCCGACTACTACGAGCTGGTGCGCCTCGACCCGTCGTACCAGGTTATTTTTGGCGAAAACGACACCATAGGTATTCCGGCCAGCATGGCCGAGCTGCGGCAGCTATTCGAAAGCCTGGAGCCCGGCAGCGCGGCCCGGCTCGATGAGTTTTTGGCCCAGGCCAAGTACAAGTACGAGGTCGGCATCAACAAATTTGTGCATATGCCCAGCCGCTCGGTTACGGAGTTTATCGACTGGGAAATCGTGAAAGGGGCCGTGCGCCTCGACCTGCTGCAAAGCATGGCCAAGCACGCCCGCAAGTTTTTCAGCCACCCCAAGCTGCTCAAGCTCATCGAGTTTCCGGTGCTTTTTTTGGGGGCGACGCCCGAGAATACGCCCGCCCTCTACTCGCTCATGAACTACGCCGACCTGGCGCTGGGCACCTGGTACCCCAAGGGCGGCATGCACCAGATAGTGCGCGGCATGGTAGCCGTGGCCGAAGAGCTAGGCATCAAAATCGAGTACAACCAGGAGGTGCGCGAGATAATAGTCGAAAACGGCCGCGCCACCGGCGTGCGCACGGACAGCGGCTTCTGGCCCGCCGATGCCGTGGTGGCCGGGGCCGACTACCACCACATTGAGCAGCAAGTGCTTGCGCCTGGATACCGGCACTACTCGCCTGAGTACTGGGACTCGCGCACGATGGCCCCATCTTCGCTGCTGTTTTACCTGGGCGTGAACCGTCGGCTGGCTAACTTACAGCACCATAACCTGTTTTTTGACGAGGATTTCAGCCAGCACGCGCACGAGATTTACGAAGCGCCGCAGTGGCCCAGCCGGCCCCTGTTCTACGCCTCGGTGCCCAGCCAGACCGACCCCACGGTAGCCCCCGAAGGCCAGGAAAACCTGTTCCTGCTCATCCCGGTGGCACCTGCCCTCGACGACCCCGAAGCCACCCGCGAAAAATACTACGACCTGCTGATGGACCGCCTCGAAAAGCACTGCGGCCACCCCATCCGCGAGCACGTGGTGTACAAGCGCAGCTACGCTCACCGCGACTTCGTGGCCGACTACCACTCCTTCAAAGGCAACGCCTACGGCCTGGCTAATACGCTGAAGCAGACGGCTATTCTGAAGCCGACGCTGAAAAGCAAGAAGGTGAGCAACCTCTATTTCACGGGCCAGCTCACGGTGCCGGGGCCGGGTGTGCCGCCCTCGCTCATCTCAGGCGAAGTGGTAGCGAAAGAGGTGCTGAAGGAACAGAAATAAAGCTGAGGCGTATCAGCATTGCACAGATTTGTGCCAGATTTGCACTAAATGAACCATCAGCAACTCTTTACCGACACCAGCCTCGCTTGCGCGCAGCTTATCACGCGGCGCTACAGTACGTCGTTTTCCCTCGGAATCCGCACGTTGGATAAGGAGTTGCATCGGGCTATTTACGCGGTGTATGGCTTCGTGCGCTGGGCCGATGAGATAGTTGACACCTTCCACGACCAAGATAAGGCGGCGCTGCTGGCCGCCTTCGAGGCCGATACCTACGCGGCCATCGCGGCGGGCTTTAGTTTGAACCCGGTGCTACACGCCTTTCAATGGGCGGTGAATGAGTACGGTATTGACCACGAGTTCATTGATGCTTTTTTGCGGAGCATGGAAATGGACTTAGAAGACCGCAACTACCGCCAGGATTTATACGAGCAATACATCTACGGCTCGGCCGAGGTAGTGGGGCTGATGTGCTTGCGCGTATTCTGCCACCAGCAGCCGGCGCTGTTTGACAAGCTGCGCGAGCCGGCGCGGCGGCTGGGCGCGGCCTTTCAAAAGGTTAATTTTCTGCGCGATATCCGCTCCGACTACGAAGACCGGGGGCGGGTGTACTTTCCGGGGCTGCGCTACGAGCAGTTCGATAATGAGGCCAAGCGAGAGATTGAGGCCGATATCCGGGCCGACTTTGAGGCCGCCTACGTGGGTATTCAGCAGCTGCCACGGGCCTCGCGCATGGGCGTGTACCTGGCCTACGTCTATTATTTAAAGCTTTTCTACAAATTACGGCAAGCCCCAGCGGCCCAGGTATTGGCCGAGCGCGTGCGTTTGCCCGACAATACCAAGCTGCTGCTGCTGCTGGGTACCTGGCTGCGCTACCGGCTGCGGGCAGTGTAAAAGCATTGCTATTCACCTAAAATTCATACTGGCTTTAGTCGTAACTTTACGACTATGAAAAAGCCGCTGTTCTGCCTTGCACTAGCCCTTGCGGCCCCTGCCCTGGCGTGCCCGGTGCAGGCTCTTTCCCCATTTGCGTATCCCATGTCTGCCTATTCTCCCGCCAACCTCCGCCGCCATTACGAGCAGGCCGCCGCCAGCAAAGAAGCCGGCGAAAAATTCTACGACCTGCTGCACGGCTACACCGCGCAAGATGCGCTGGTATTAGGGTATAAGGCTGCTTCAGAGGCTATTAAGGCCCGAGATGCCTCGATGCTCAACAAGCTGACTTATGTGCAGCAGGCGGCTCGCACCTTTGAGCAGGCAGTAAGCCTCGACCCCAAAAACGCCGAAATCCGCTTTCTTCGTTTCTCGGTTGAAAGCAATTTGCCACCTTTTCTGGGTTTGAGCAAGCACGTGGACGAAGACAAGTCGTTCTTGCTGGACGCGGCGCTGCAACACCCGCGTTCGGGCCTCGATGACGAAGCCTTCCGCACGGTGCGCGGCTTCTTGGTGGGGCGCGGGCACGTTTCGGAAACCCAGGCGCAGCAGCTGGCGCAGGTGAAAGGTAGCTAGCCGCCGGGTAATGCGCGGGTAGCGGCGCTCGTGCTAACTTTAGTGGAAATCATTCGTGTTTTTAGTTAATACCTAACTCCGTAGGGCAACCTTCGGCCCATCTTTTCGGTTAGTTGGACGATATGCAGTCAGGCTTGCACCTCAGCGTCCGTATCGATTCAAACTCCGGCTTCTGCTTCGGCGTCATCTACGCCATTCAGATGGCCGAAGACCTGCTCGATGAGCAAGGCTATCTCTATTGCCTGGGCGATATCGTGCACAACGATGAGGAGGTGCAGCGCCTGAAAGACAAGGGCTTGCGCATCATCGGCTACGAGCAGCTGGCTATGCTGCGCGACGAGGCCGTGCTCATCCGGGCGCATGGCGAGCCGCCGAGTACCTATCAGCAGGCCCTGGAAAACAACCTGACGCTCATCGACGCGAGTTGCCCGGTAGTGCTCAAGCTGCAAAATCGCATCAAGGCGAGCTTCGACCGCCGCGAAAAGCTCTACATCTACGGCAAGCACGGCCATGCCGAGGTGCGCGGCCTGCTCGGCCAGACACACGGCGAGGCCGTGGTGTTTGAGAACCTGGAGGAGCTGCTGCACCACGAGCTGCCCGAAAACATCACGCTCTACAGTCAGACTACCAAGGGCACCAATTCGTTTTACAACATTAAAAATGAGCTGGAAAACCGTGGCTACCAAGTAAATGCCCACGATACTATTTGCAGGCAGGTAAGCAACCGCGACCTGGATTTGCGGCGCTTCGCCGCGCAATTCGACCAAGTAGTATTCGTGTCGGGCACCAAAAGTTCGAACGGCAAGGTGCTGTACCAGGTGTGCAAAGACACGAATGCGCGCACGCACTTTATTTCCAGCACGCAGGAAATTTGCCCGTCGTGGTTCGAGCCGGGGCAGTCGGTAGGCATCTGCGGGGCCACCAGCACCCCCATGTGGCTGATGGAGGAAGTGCGCGACGCGCTGGTGCGGTTTTAACTAAGAAATTTATATGCACTTGGTTAGCGCGGCTGTTCCGAAAGCCCGAGTAGCGCCCGAGCCGCTGGCTGGCCGGGGCGTGCTGGCCGCCGGGCTCATTATTACGGCCTGGGGCAGCTTACTCACCTACTTGCTAGCCTTCTACCAGCCCGACTGGCACTCGCCCGCGCCGTACCTGCTGGTGCTGCTGCAAACGCACTTATACACGGGCCTTTACATCACCGGACACGATGCCATGCACGGCGTCGTGAGCCCCAACAAGCGCCTCAACAACGCCATAGGCACGGTGGCCACGGTGTTGTTCGCCTACAACTGGTTTCCGGGCCAGCTCGACAAGCACCACGCGCACCACCGCCACGTGGGTACCGCCGCCGACCCCGACTACCACCCCGAAAATCACCCGGGGTTTTTGCCCTGGCTGCTCCGTTTTGCCTGGAACTACGTGACCTGGTGGCAGGTAGCACTGATGGCGATAACCTACAACGTGCTGAAAGTCTGGTTTCCGCAGGCCAACGTCATTGCTTTCTGGATGGTGCCGGCCGTGCTGGCTACGTTGCAGCTGTTCTTCTTCGGCACCTACCTACCGCACCGCGGTGAGCACGCGCCTGATAATCACCACAAATCGCGCAGCCAGCGGCAGTGGCCGCTACACGTTTGGGCCTTCGTGAGCTGCTACTTCTTCGGTTACCACTACGAGCACCACGACCAGCCTTATTTGCCGTGGTGGCGGCTGTGGCGGGCGAAGGTCTGAACTGCGGATTAAAGCGAAATTAGTGCGTTCGTCATGCTGAGCGGAGCGCAGCGGAGTCGAAGCATCTCTACCGCTTCATCCGACGG
>NZ_DASTEP010000060.1:0-23455 GCF_035709525.1 Hymenobacter sp.
GCAGAATCCGAACTTGGAGATTCTGGCCCCTTTGGCCATGACGCAGCTGCTGCGCGGTATGGCACCCAGAGCGCGTATTCAGGAAGCCGGCTGGTGGCAGGAATATGCCATCGACTGGGACAGTCTGGGCTGGTTGGAGCCCGATAAGCCCCCGTTTAAAATCTACTTTCTACCCGCCAGCCACTGGCACCGCCGGGGCCTCACCGACCTGAATAAAGTGCTGTGGGGTAGCTTCTTAATCAAAACCGCCGACGACCGCCTCATTTATTTCGCGGGTGATACCAGCTACGGCGACCACTTCGAGCAGATTGAGCAAACCTTCGGCCCGCTCGACATCGTGCTCATGCCCATCGGGGCCTACAAGCCGCCCTTCATGATGCACATGAGCCACGTGAACCCCCACGAGGCCGCCAAGGCGGCCAACGTACTGCGCGCCGGCCACCTCGTGCCCATGCACTACGGCACCTTCGACCTCAGCGACGAGCCCGCCTCCGAGCCGCTGCGGCTCCTCACCGAAGTAGCGGCCGGCGGCCTGCTGCGCGGCGAGCTGCACGCCCCCGCCGTGGGCGAGGTACTCGACTGGACGAAGTGGGAGTAGTTTTTTGTAAGCTGTTAGCTTTTGGCTGTTAGCTGCTGGCTTCTGGTTAAACGCCAGGAGAGTCTTGCGGGGCGGGGCAGCCGTAGATTTGCGGCTTATTCAGGTTGGCCGAAAAAAGCTAACAGCTAGCAGCCCAAAGCTAACAGCTCCCCCACATGTCCCCTACCCTCGTCCTCAGCCTCATCGCGGGCTACTTCGCCGTTCTGGTCATCATTGCGCTGCTCACCTCGCGCAAGGCCACGAGCGAAAGCTTTTTCGTGGCCAACCGCAACGCGCCGTGGTACATGGTGGCGTTTGCCATGATTGGCACCTCGCTCTCGGGCGTCACCTTCATCTCGGTGCCGGGCAACGTGTACGGCAAAAGCTGGAGCTACCTGGCCGTGGTACTGGGCTACGTGGCGGGCTACGTAGTCATCGGCACGGTGCTGCTGCCGCTCTACTACCGCTTGCAGTTGGTGTCAATTTACACCTATTTGGAGCAGCGCTTTGGCTACTGGAGCTACAAGACGGGGGCATTATTCTTTTTGATTTCCAGGGCGCTGGGCTCAGGCTTACGACTCTATTTGGTGGCGGGCGTGTTGCAGCTGGCGGTGTTCGACGCGATGGGCGTGCCGTTTGCGGCCACGGTGGTTGTCAGCATCCTGTTTATCTATCTATACACCTTCAAGGGTGGCCTCAAAACCATTCTCTGGACCGATACCTTCCAGACGCTGGCTATGCTAAGCTGCGTGGCGCTGAGCATCTACTTCATCTCCTCGGAGCTGAACCTGGGCTTCAAGCAGCTCGTGAATACGGTGCGCGAAAGCAGCATGTCGCAGGTGTACTTTTCCAATTTCAGCGACGACAAGTTTTTCTGGAAGCAGTTTGCTTCCGGCATGTTTATCACCATCGTGATGACCGGCCTCGACCAAGACTTAATGCAGAAAAACCTAAGCTGCCGCAGCCTCGCCGACGCCCAGAAAAACCTGTTCTGGTTTACGCCTGTCATCGTGGGGGTCAACGTGCTGTTTCTGACTTTGGGCGTCTTACTCTACCAGTACGCCAGCGCCAAAGGCTTACACCTAAGCGAGTTGCCGCAGCTTCTCAAGCCTAATAAAACGCTCGATACCGACCTGGTTTTCCCGTACCTAGCCACTACGCAGTTCACGCTGTTCGCAGGGGTAGTGTTTATCCTGGGTCTCATCGCCATCACCTACGCCTCAGCCGACTCGGCCCTGACGGCGCTCACCACGTCATTCTGCGTCGATTTTCTCAATATCAAGCAATATTCCGAAGCCCAGCAAACGCGCCTGCGGCAGCTCACGCACCTGGGCTGGTCGGTGGCGCTGATTGGCATTATTCTGATTTTTAGAATCATCAACGAGCAGAGCCTGATTGATGCTGTGTTCAAAACGGCGGGCTATACCTACGGGCCGTTGCTAGCGCTTTACAGCTTCGGTATTTTCACGCGGCGGCGGCTGCGCGAGCCGCTGGTGCTGCCCGTGTGCGTGGCCGGGCCGCTGCTCACGCTGCTCATCGTGTCGCACTCGGTCGAGTGGCTGGGCGGCTACAAGTTCGGCTTCGAGATTTTGCTGCTTAATGGCGCGCTCACCTTCCTGGGTTTATACTTGATTTCGCGCCCCGCGCCCCGAACGGAAGCAACGGCGGTTTTGTCTTGAGTTAAATGAAATTCCGTCATGCTGAGTGGAGCGCAGCGGAGTCGAAGCATGTCTTTAGCATAGTAACTTTCAACGTTATCAACGAAGCGGCAGAGATGCTTCGACTCCGCTGCGTCTCTGCTTGATGCGCAGAATGCTCAGCATGACAAATACTTTTTAAAGTCTATCCTCTATTTTATGCGCCTAGATTACCTCACTATTCTACTCGCCGCGCCTTTCGCGGCCCTGGCCCAAACCCGGCCCGCGCCGGCCAAAGCACCCATCACGCTCGCGCCCGGCAACATGAAGCTGCAGCCTGGCGGCGGGGCTGACAACCGCCCCGACAAGGCCCCGAGCTTCCCCGGCGGCGAGGAGGCGATGGGCGATTTCTTCGCCCAAAACGTGCAGGTGCCCGCCAAAGCCAGGCAGGCCCGCGTGACCGGCGACGTAGTCGTAACTGCCACGGTGGGCCCCGATGGAAAGCTGACTAACCCCAAGGTAGCCAAGGGCCTCACGCCTGAGTGCAATGCCGAGGCCCTGCGCGTGGTGCAGGCTATGCCGGCCTGGCAGCCCGCCACCCGGCGCGGCGTGCCAGTGCCCATCATGGTGCAGGTGCCCGTGCCGTTTGACAACGCTGCCGTGACTGATTTTGAGATTAACCGCAAAGTGCCCCGCTCGGCCAAGGACGCGCCGGGGCTGAATTAAGGTAGTGCGGGCTTTTAGTCCGCGAGTGGCCCGCCTGATAAGCGCGCTGACTTGCGGACTAAAAGCCCGCGCTACGAGTGTTTCCGCAGGTGGCGCAAAATACCCGCGCGCCGTTTGCGTCTTTTATATAAGTAGGCCGGCCCCCAGCCGGCCAGTGTAGATTATGGCCCGAAGTGGACTGAATACCAGCGGCAGCGACGCCACCGCCGACCTGCCCAAACCGAAAGTAAATAAGGAGTCGCTGAAACGCGGCCTGCGGATTTTCAGATTCGTGTTGCCCTACCGCGCCAAGTTTGCAGTGGGCATGGTGCTGCTGGTGCTCAGCAGCCTCAGCACCATGACGTTTCCTTGGATTGGGGGCAAGCTGGTAGATGCGGCCAACGACAAGCCCTTCGTCCTACCTGGTGGCCTGGTACTCGACATCAACCGCATTGCGCTGGGCCTGTTTTTGGTCACCGTGCTACAAGGGTTGTTTTCGTTTGGGCGCATCTGGTTTTTTACGCAGGTGAGCGAGTTTACGGTGCGCGACATTCGGCAGGCGCTCTATGCCAAGTTTATGCAGCTGCCGATTCCGTTTTTCGAGCAAAACCGCGTGGGGGCCATCACCTCGCGCATTACCAGCGATGTAGCCCAGATTCAGGACTCATTTTCGCTGACGCTGGCTGAGCTGTTCCGGCAGGTGTTCACGCTGCTGGCGGGGCTGGCTTTCATCATGGTCGTGTCGTGGAAGCTGTCGGTTTTCATGCTGGTCACGTTTCCGCCCATCGTGCTGGCGGCGGGGCTGTTCGGGCGCAAAATCCGCACCCTGTCGAAAACCGTGCAGCAGGAGTTGGCCCACACCAACACCATCGTGGAGGAGACGCTGCAAGCCATCAACTCAGTGAAGGCTTATACCAACGAGCGGTTTGAAATCGGGCGTTACAATACTGCCCTGCGCAAAGTGGTACGCACGGCCCTGCAAAGTAACCTCTACCGCGGCGGCTTCGTGTCGTTCGTGATTATCGGCCTGTTCGGCGGCATCATCCTGGTGCTATGGCGCGGGGCCACGCTGGTACACACCCCCAAAGGTGACCCCAACCACCTGGAAATCGGGCAGCTTGTGTCATTTATCCTTTACACGGTGTACATCGGCGCGTCGGTGGCGGGCCTGGGCGAAATCTACGGCAAGGTGCAAAGCACCCTCGGCGCGAGCGAGCGCATTCTCGAAATCCTGGACGAAGCGCCCGAGCCGACCTTGCAGGAGCCCGCCACCGGGCTGGTGCCAACCCAGGTGCGTGGCGAAATCCGCTACGAGCACGTGGCCTTCCGCTACCCCACCCGGCCCGACGTACCGGTGCTGCAAGACATTGACTTTCACATCGCGGCGGGCGAAAAAATTGCGCTCGTCGGCCCCAGCGGTGCGGGCAAAAGCACTATTGCGGGTTTGCTGATGCAGTTTTATCCGCTCAGCGGGGGGCGCATCGTGGTCGATGGGCACGACGTGGCCGACTACGACCTCACCGCCCTGCGCTCGCACATCGGCATCGTGCCGCAGGAAACGCTGCTCTTCGGCGGCACCATCCGCGACAACATCGCCTACGGCAAACCTGGCGCTACCGACCCGGAAATCATCGAAGCCGCCCGCCGTGCCAACGCCTGGCAGTTCATTTCGGCCTTCCCCGAGAGCCTCGATACGGTGGTCGGCGACCGGGGCATCAAGCTCTCGGGCGGGCAGCGGCAGCGCGTAGCCATCGCCCGCGCCATCCTGAAAAATCCCGCCATCCTCATCCTCGACGAAGCCACGTCTTCGCTCGACAGCGAAAGCGAAAAGCTGGTGCAGGGTGCCCTCGATGAACTCATGCAAAACCGCACCAGCCTCATCATCGCCCACCGCCTCAGCACCATCCGCAAGGTCGATAAAATCCTAGTTATCGACGGCGGCCGCATCGTCGAGGCCGGCTCGCACGACGAGCTCAGTGAGCAGCCGGGCGGGCTATATGCTAACTTATTGCGCTTGCAGTTTGAGTTAGCGTAGATTATTGTTCGACAATACCAAAGTCCTTAAACCACAAAGTAACTTGTTCAAAACCTTCGCCTCTTCTGCGAGGCTGTTCAGAAGGCAACTCTATATCTATTGTGTAGACTTTTGAATCGG
The DNA here is from genome assembly GCF_035709525.1 of Hymenobacter sp. GTDB lineage: Bacteria > Bacteroidota > Bacteroidia > Cytophagales > Hymenobacteraceae > Hymenobacter. The sequence continues at coordinate 5,075 of NZ_DASTEP010000060.1, forward strand.
TGCAATAAACAATGAATTCTTTCCAGATAAAGAATTTATCGCGCTTTACATTATTCAATTCTAAACTATCATATTCGACCAGGAAGGATGAATACAGAATATCATTCTCTTTTCTTATAGATAAAACTTTTCTAGAAATGCTTTTTACGGGTATATTTTTTAAATATAAATCCCGCATGTAATTAGACAAATATTGACCAAGTATTTCATCTTTAGAAATATCAGTAAAGTCTATTGAATATTTTTTAGACTTTAGGTCATAATAGTTTCTTATAGCGAATGAATTTTTCGAACGTTGCAGACACGAAAGAATAATTGTTGGCTGAAATAATTTAGGGTCGCTATGAAATAAAATAACAGTGTCGCCTATTTCTGCAGAAATGGCTGAAGTAGTATCAAGTTCCGGTCTATCAGGTCTATCCCACTTCTTGTCTGTCACAAGATAAGTCTCTTTACCGAGCCAAACATGTATTGGCAAATCAACTGGATTATTGCGTATAGCATTCGGAACTTGCAGACCATTTTTTATTAGAGTCATCTCAATAGGACTAGTGTACTTATAGAGCCAGTATTCATTTTTAGTAGAGTAAAAATTATCATTTGCATGGTATATACTAGCCGCACTAACTTTCGCTATCGAGTCTTTATCAAGATTTATCTGCCCTATTTCAATAAAAGATGACGAGCTATACCTTCTTCCAATAGAAGCAAAATCATCTCTATATTTCTCTATTTTAGAGTCGAATCTATCTTGAAGGTAACTCTTTGTTACGACAAAAGTAGATGATACAAGTGCTACTGCTGTTGACAGCACGAAGAAAAACGGATGGTCACTTAGAGTCTTTTTAACCTTTTCTACGTCTATCATCTTGCTTTGCACTACAAAATTTCGATTATTTAAACTAGGTCTTATGTTTAAGTTAATTCCTTTTTTTAGAAATGCTAATTTAAGCTAGGATTTCGATATGCATTTGCAATGAGTCCGAACCTAATGATACGGGCGTTTCATGCAACTGGTAGTCACCTTTTAGATTTCGTAAAAATCACGTTCTCTCTACCAGCACCCTAACCATATGAAGATTTAATGAGTATGCACCGATAAGCCCGACGCACGCCGCGCCGCTTAATCACGTACCTCATTTGCTTCTATGTCCGTCACCAACGACCTGCTGAACACCGTGTTGCGCCACGCAAGCCAGGAGGTATCGCGCAAGGAATTTCTGAATCTGGCCGGGCGCGGACTGGCGGCCAGCGTAGCGGCCGGCACCCTCGCCGCCTGCCAGGATAAGCCGTCGGCCAGCGCGGCGGCTACTACGCCCACCACCGGCACGCCGGCCGCGCAGGTCGATGCCAGCACTACTTACACGGCGGCCAGCGGGCAGCAGGTGGCCTCGTCGGAGGCCGTGTCGCCGCCCGCCAAGGTGCCCGCCGCGTCCGACAAACCCATTGAATTAGAAGCCTGGAAGTCGGACGTGGACCCGAAGTCGCCGCCCACGCCGACCCCAATGCCGCCCGAGCAGCGCGTGGGCTACGCGCTGGTGGGCTTGGGCCACCTCACGCTGGAAGAATTGCTGCCCGCTTTTGGCGAGTGCAAAAAGTCGAAGCCGGTGGCGCTGGTAAGCGGCTCGCCCGAAAAGCTGGCGAAGGTGGCCAAGCAGTACGGCATCAAGCCCACGAGTTGCTACAGCTACGCCGACTACGACAAGCTGAAGGACAACCCCGAGGTGCAGGCCATCTACATCGTGCTGCCCAACTCGATGCACGCCGAGTACGTCATTCGCGGGGCCAAAACCGGCAAGCACATTCTCTGCGAAAAGCCGATGGCCAACTCGGCGCGCGAGTGCGAGCTGATGATAGCCGCCTGCAAAGAAGCCCAGGTGAAGCTGATGATAGCCTACCGCATTCAGTACGAGCCGTATAACCGGCTGGTGCGCGACATGGTACGCGGTGAGAAGTTCGGCAAAGTCAAATACATTCAGGCCCAGAACAGCCAAAGCTCGGCCAACCCCGACCACTGGCGGCACAAAAAGGCGCTGGCCGGCGGCGGCGCGCTGCCCGACATCGGCCTGTACTGCCTCAATACCAGCCGCTTCCTACTGGGCACCGAGCCTACCGAGGTGTTTGGCTACATGCACAGCACGCCCGGCAACCCGCTTTTCAAGGAAGTAGAAGAAATGATGAGCTGGCAGATGCGCTTTCCGGGCGGCGTGGTGGTTGACAGCATCACGCACTACGACACGCATGATTCGCGCTTTTACCGCGTGAACGCCGAGCGCGGCTGGCTGCACCTCGACAACGGCTACGCCTACCGCGGGCAGCAGCTCAAAACCTCGCACGCCGAAGGCCCAGCCAAGATGCAGAACCAGATTACCGTCGGCACCAAAAACCAGTTTGCCGCCGAGATGGACCACTTTTCGGAGTGCATTCTGGAGAATAAGCAGCCCCACACGCCTGGCGAGGAGGGCCTGCAAGACCAGCGCATTATGGAAGCCATTTACCAGTCGGCCCGCGAGGGGCGGCCGGTGAAGCTGCCGCCGGTGAGCGGTACCGATGTGTTTCGCGGGCCCGAGCCAGCGTAGCGCGGACTTTCAGTCCGCGAATTATACAAGCCTTTCACATGCGGACTAAAAGTCCGCGCTACTTCTTTATGACTGAGCAAGAACGCCAGCATCAACAACACACTCGCGCCCAAAACTGGCTGCAATGGGGCCCCTACCTAAGTGAGCGCCAGTGGGGCACGGTACGCGAAGACTACAGCGCCGAAGGCGAGGCCTGGACGTATTTTTCGCACGAGCAGGCCCGCAGCCGGGCCTATCGCTGGGGCGAAGACGGCCTGGCCGGCATCTCCGACGACACGCAAAACCTGTGCTTTGCCCTCACGCTCTGGAACGGGCAGGACGCCATTTTGAAGGAGCGGCTTTTTGGGCTCGATAACCACCAGGGTAACCACGGCGAAGACGTGAAAGAGCTGTATTACTACCTAGACAACACGCCCACGCACTCCTACCAAAAGCAGCTCTACAAGTATCCGCAGGCGGCTTTTCCCTACGAAAAACTCATTGCCGAAAACAAAGACCGGCCGCTCAGCGAGCCCGAGTTTGAGCTGCTCGACACGGGGCTTTTTGATGAAAACCGCTACTTCGACGTGCTCGTTGAGTACGCCAAGGCTGGCCCGACTGATATCCTTATTCGCCTCACGGCGCGCAACCACGGCCCCGAGGGGGCCCCGCTGCACCTGCTGCCCACGCTGTGGTTTCGCAATACCTGGGGCTGGGGCGACGCGGTAGCCAAGCCGCACATCAGCCGGCCGGAAGCGGGTAGCACCTTGCGCGTGCAGCACGAGCAGTTGGGCGAATACACGCTGTATTTTCAGCCTACGGATGCCGTTTTAATCACCGAAAACGAAACCAATACCGAGCTGCTTTTCCAACAGCCCAACGCTACGGGCGCGCTGGTGAAAGACGCCTTCCACACGGCGCTGCTGGCGGGCGGCGGCCAGCACGCCAGCCGCACGGCGGCCAGCGGCAGCAAGGCCGCGCCGGTGTATGCGCGCACCATCGGGCCGGGCGAGGCGGTAGAGGTGCGCCTGCGCCTCAGCCAGCACAACGCCCTGGCCGACCCGCTGGGCGATGAGTTCGCGGCCGTGTTTGCCGACCGGCAGCGCGAGGCTGATGCTTTTTACCAGCCGCTACTGGCCGAAACCGAGCCCGCCCTGGCCGCCGTGAAGCGCCAGGCCTGGGCCGGGGTGCTGTGGAGCAAGCAGTTTTACTGCTACGACGTGGCCCGCTGGCTGGCCGGCGACCCCGGCCTGCCGCCGCCCCCACCCGAGCGCCGCCAGGTGCGCAACGCCGACTGGGAAAACCTGAAGGCGGCCGACATCATGCTGATGCCCGACAAGTGGGAATACCCGTGGTTTGCGGCCTGGGACATGGTGTTTCACTGCCTGGCGCTGGCCCCCGTCGACATCGCCGTGGCCAAGCAGCAGTGCCTGCTGCTGACGAGCAGCCACCGCTACTATAAGGAGGACGGGCAGATTCCGAGCTACGAGTTTGATTTTTCGAACGGCAACCCGGCCGTGCGGGGGCAATCGACGTGGTTTTTGTTTGACTACGAGCGGCGCACCAGCGGCTTTGCCGATTGGGACTATCTGCGCACGGCCTTCACGCAGCTTCAGCCTAATTATCAGTGGTGGCTGGAGCGCTTTCGCCGCCACCCCGAGCCCGACTACAAGGGTAGTTTTCTGGGCCTCGACAATGCCAGCGTGCTCAACCGCGAGGAGGTGCCGGGTGGCGGCTACCTCAAGCAGGTCGATAGCGTGTCGTGGATGGCGAGCTACACGCTGTACATGATGCGGATGGCCGTGGAGCTGGCCGCCCACGACCCCGAGGGCGGCTATGAGCAGGCGGCCATTGCCTTCCTCGACCAGTTTGTGGACATCAGCAACCTGCTGGCCGACATTGCCAGCGTGTGGCAGGACGACCCTGCGCTGCGCGACACCGGCTTTCACTACGACGTGCTGGTGGAGCCCAGCGGAAAAGCGCGGCCGGTGGCCATGCGCTCCATCATCGGCCTCACGCCCTTTTTTGGGCACCTCGTGCTGGAGCCCTATACCCTGGCCCACGTGCCGCGCTTTGTGGCAGCGGTGCACGCGCACCGCACGGCCGAGGTGCTGGCCCCGCACTACCCCACCATCACGCAGTCGAGCGACGAGCAGCGCTGGCTGTTTGGCTTGCTGCCGCGCCTCAAGCTGGAGCAGGCCCTGCCCTACTTGTTTGATGAAGCGGAGATGCTGGCCCCCGGCGGCATTCGCTCGCTGTCGAAGTGCCACGGCCCGCACCCCGCCCGCATGGAGGTAGCCGGCGAAACCTTTGAGGCCACCTACGTGCCCGGCGAGGCCGACTCCAACATGATGGGCGGCAACAGCAACTGGCGCGGCCCGGTGTGGCTACCGCTCAATTTTGTGCTGCTGCGCTCGCTCTACCAGCTGGTGCATTTTTATGGCGACGACGCGCCCCGCGTGGAGGTGCCGCGCGGCAGCGGCCACTGGCTCAGCCTGCAAGAAGCGGCCGACCACCTCGCCCAGCGCCTGCAAGCACCCTTTTTGCCCGATGCGCAGGGCCGCCGCCCCGTGCACGGCCACGACCAGCGCTACGCTACCGACCCCAATTTCCGCGACCTGCTCTTATTCTACGAGTACTTCGACGGCGACACCAGCCGCGGCTGCGGCGCCAGCCACCAAACCGGCTGGACGGCCCTGGTGGCGCTGCTCGACAAGCTGGAAGGGTAAGCTCCGGCCGGGGCCGCGTCAGGCAGCCGACGCGGCCCCGCGCCTGCCCTGGCGCAGTGCCCGGCGCAGCCCCCGCAGGGCGGCTACCGTGCCCAGCCCCAGCAACGCACCGGCCGCGCCCCAGGCTATATCGGCCAGGTCGAAAGAGCGCTCGGCCTGGAAAAGCTGGCCGATTTCGGCCACGCTCACCAGCCCTACCAGCCCCACCCAGGCCCAGGCCCACTGCCGCCAGGGCCGGCGCTGCGCCCACAGCCAGCCGCCAGCCAGCCAGCCCAGCGCCACGAAGGGCACGGCCGTGCGCAGGGTATCGTTTTGGCGCTCGTCGGTCCAGGCCGACAGCCACTCGGGCATAAACCACACATCGGCCAGGCGCGGGTGCGCGCGCCAGCTTAGGTACAGCACCAGGCCCGCGCCTAGCAGCGACAGCCCATAAAACAACGAATTCTTCAGCATGAAATCCTGGTAGCGGCGCGCCCGCCGTCGGCGCGGCAGCGTTGTCCACGGCAATGGTAAGCGAGGTTTATACGTTGGTTTTTAAAACCTGCTCCTTCCGGCTTACGCCTTGGCTCCGCACTCGGCGCAGAATTTTTGTTCAGGCTTCAGCTCGGTGCTACAGCTGGAGCAACGGCGCGCCTGCGGCGCGGCGGGGTTGGCGGTGCCGCAGCTGGGGCAAAATTTCTGGTCGGCCGTGAGCTTGAGGTGGCAGCTGGGGCACTGCAATAGTGCCCCGCGCCCCAGAAAATCCAGGTTTTGGGTATAGTCCTGCTGGCGGGTTTTAGTGCGAATCTGCTCGCGGGTGGCCTGCGCCTGCTGGGCGCGCAGCTCCTCGTGCTCGTCGGGGGCGCAAGCTTCGCAGAGGCCGGCGCTGGCGTTCCAGCACACCTCGGGGCACACCCACTGGCCGCAGTGCGTGCATTGCTTGAAGTGCTGCTTGCCTTCGGCCACGGCCGTTTCGAGGGCCTTGTCGTGGGCGGTGCCGCCCACGGCGCGCTGAATGTGGTAGGCCGCGTTTTCGACGCTGCTCAGCCCGCTGAAAAAGCTGCCCGCCGCCTGTAGCAAGCTACCCGCGATGCCCAGCGCATTGGGCTGAAAGCGCGACAGATAGCCGTTGCGGCACTTATCGCAGTGAAACTTAAACTGAAAGCCTTTGTCGGTGGAAAGGTCGTCGTAATTGGCGACGAATTGAATCATGGCACTCACGAGGCAGCGATTGGAAAAACAGGAAAAGAAGCACAAAGAAAGAACGGCCGCTGCATCGCGGCCCGGCCGCCGGGCATTACAGCCGGGCCTGCACCCTGGCTACCCAGTCGGTATCGGTGGGGCTCACTACCAGCACCTCGAAGCCGTGGCGCTCACCTTCGATACGCACGCCCTCCGAGTCGTCGATGAGCAGGTCGACGCCAAACTGCGGCGGGTACTTGGTGCTGCGCACGCGCACCTCGCGCTCGTGCCGCGCCTGGTTTACCACGCCCGCCAGCTTGATGCCGTGCAGCCAGAACAGCCGCCGAATGTAGCCCGCGCTGCGGTATGAGGTAGTGTATACCCACACCTCCCAGCCCCGGCGCTGGCAGTGCGCGGCCAGCTCTACGATGCCCGCCCGCAAGGCTTCTTTGCCCAGCAGCCGCGCCCAAAATCGGCGCGTAGGCGTTTCGTGGGCGAAGTCGTATTCACCTCGAATGAGAGTATTGTCAAGGTCGAAGGCGATACGCCTAGTTTTGTTGTCGGCCGTCATGCTGAGCGCAGCGAAGCATCTCGCTGCTTCATTGCTAAGGTGTTAGTTACTGCGCCACGCGAGATGCTTCGCTGCGCTCGGCATGACCAACGACTTCTCCTTTGCCCAAAGTGTGCATAGCGCCAGCTACTTGGGCAGCTGCGGAAACTCACCGACCAGGAACGTGTGCTTGCCCTTCTCCGCAATTTTGGTGATGGTTTCCATGAACTGGAAGAAGCGCATGTTCTCGTCGCCTTTCATCAGCTCGGAAGCGTTTTTGAGGGCGCGGGCGGTAGCCACGGCGGTGCGGGCGTTTTCGAGGTCGGCCTTGGCGCGGATTTTCGCTTCGAGGTGGCGGGCAAATAACTCCTGAATGTTCTTCGGGAAGGTGAGGTCGCGCAGCTGCACCTGCTCCAGCAGCAAGCCCAGCGCGGCGGCCTGGGCGGTGAGCGCCGCGCTGCCGAGGTCGGTAAACTCGGCGCGGCGCTCGCTCAGTTCCTCGCTACCCAGCGCCCCGATTTGGGTGCGGGCGGCCAGCTGCACGGCCGTTGCCAGGCGCTGCTCGGCCTCGGTGAGGGCCGGCACCGCGCCCCGGCTGATGTCGAAGCTACCGGCAAAGCGCTGGGCATCGGCCACGCGGTAGAGCACCGCGCACGAAAAGCGCAGCGCGATGCTGTCGCGCGTCAGCACTTCCTGGTTGGTAATGAGCAGCTGGCGCGGGGTGGTGGGCAACGCCAGCAGCTGAGTGCGGCCGCGCAGGTCGAGCACTTCGTAGCGGCCGGGCGGCAGTTCCTTTTCCAGCACGTTGTTGCGGTAGAGCAAACCCACGCTGTTGGGCCGCACCTGGTAGGTTTTAGTGAAAATCCCCATAGCTCAAAGTAAACAGCCCGCCCTGGAAAACCGAAGGAGCACCCGCCGGCCGGGGGCCGGGCGTGAGCCGGCGGGCACGAGGCCCACCGGCGGTATCTGCCCGGCCGCAAGCGGCCAGCGGGCGCGGGCCGGGGCCCGGCTCCTTCGGCTTTCGCGCATCAGCTGATAAAGCTCTACTTTCCATCCGAAAGTCAGGTTCCAACCAGGTCTGACGGGGGGAATCGAACCCCCTGCCGGCCCGCCCCGCAATACCCCGGGTCGACGCGGGCCGGCAAGTGACGCGGGTAGCGGTTGGGACGAAGGTAGCGGGTTTATTTAAACGTTATGGTCTTTTTACTACTCAAACAGGCGAATACAGAATCAATTTTTCGTCATTGTCATCAGTTTCTTCGTCTATTAATTCCCAGTTGAGTATTCCGGCGATTTTTATGAGTAAGTCAATCTGAGATGCCGGCACTTTGCCATTTTCTGACTTGCTGCAAACAACCGAAATCATGTTGAAGTCACGATTCCATGTTTCTGCGAAAACAGCGTAGCTCCCTTTATTGCTTTTTACGAGCGACAAGCTTATCCACGGGTAGTTTATCGCGTTTTCGTAGCTTATCAGCCCCGTCTGTTTCAATTCAGGAAAGCCAGCTAGTATTGCACGCATTTTCTCCGTATCGCTAGAAACGCTGTAATCTGCTGCTCCCCTGATTTCATAGTACCCGTATATATGGCTCCACATAATTTCATTTTTTGACACCTAACAACCCCTCGGCCAGCGCCCTGTCGTTGCCCAGGCGCGGCACCTTGTTCTGCCCGCCGAGCTTACCCACGCTTTTCATGTAGCGCTGGAAGGCGCCGGGTGGCAGCGGCGTCAGCAGCAGCGGCACCAGGATGTGACCCTGGCGCAGGTCGTCGTAGTAGGCGTTGCGCTGCCGCAGCTGGTGGTCGAGCACGGCGGCGAAGCTCGCCGCGTCGTGCGGCGGGCGGGCAAACTCGATGAGCCATTGGTGGCGCGAGGTCTGGGTTTTATCGTCGCTCACGAGCGGCGCTACCGTGAACTCAGTTACTTCCGTTTCGGGGTGCTGGCGCACAGCCTCGCGCAGGGCGGCCTCTACCTCCTCGCCGATGACGTGCTCGCCGAAGGCCGACAAAAAGTGCTTGATGCGGCCCGTGACTACCACCCGGTGCGGATGCAAATCCACGAAGCGCACGGTGTCGCCGAGCGAGTAGGCCCAGAGGCCGGCATTGCTGGTCAGCACCACGGCGTACTGCTGGCCTAGCTCGACTTCGGCGATGGTGAGGCGGGGCGGGTTGTCCTCAAAAAACCGCTCGGCGGGCACAAATTCAAAGAAAATGCCGCTATCCAGCCGCAACAGCAGGCCGGGGTTGCCGGGCTGGTCTTGGAAGGCCAGGAAGCCCTCGGAGGCCGGAAACAACTCGATGCTAGCGACCGGCCGGCCGATGCTTTCGAGCAGGCGGGCGCGGTAGGGCTCCATGCTCACGCCGCCCGACACAAAGAGGTCGAACGCCGGAAATACCTCGCCCACCGGCCGCCCGGTGCAAGCCACGAGGCGGTCGAAATACATTTGGACCCACGGCGGGATGCCGGAGATGAGCGTCATGGGCTGCCCCAACGTCTCGCCCACGATGGCGTCGAGCTTGGTTTCCCAGTCCTCGAGGCAGTTGGTGGCGTAGCTCGGCAACTGGTTGCGGCGCAGGTAGGCCGGCACGTGGTGGTTGACGATGCCCGAGAGCCGGCCCGTGGGGATGCCGCCCACCTGCTCCAACTCGGGCGAGCCGGACAAAAAAATCAGCTTGCCATCGAGAAAACGCGGGCGGCCGGTGGCGTGTACGTAGTGCAGCAGCGCGTCCTTGGCCCCGTTTATGTGGTTGCCGATGCTGGCTTTGGTAATCGGGATGTACTTGGCTCCGCTGGTAGTGCCGCTGGTTTTGGCCAGGTACAGCGGGCGGCCGGGCCACAGCACGTCGGGCTGGCCGGTTTTCACCTGGTCGAAATAGGTTTTCAGGCCCTCGTAGTCGCGGATGGGCACGCGGGCGGCAAAATCGGCGGGCGTTTGAATAGCTTGAAAATCATGCGCCTTGCCGCAAGCCGTGCCCGCCGCCGCCCGCACCAGCGCGCGCAGCAGGCGGAGCTGCGCGGCGGCGGGGTCGCGCTGCCACTGCCGGTAGCGGTGCACGGTGTAGGCCGCCAGCGGGCGGCTCAGGGTAGCTTTCAGGCCCATAGCAATTCGGCGGGCCGGGAGGCGGCCCACCACGGCAAAAGTCGGGCGGCCGGGCAGAATTTTCGGCGCTGGCAACTTTTGTTTAATCACCAATACCCCAACGCTAAACAAAAACCTATTCACTGAGTTAGCAGTACCAACCAACCGGCCGGCAATTCCGCTGAGCCGTATCTACACCTTACTCATTATGATTAACCAGTTTGGCAAAACCGAATGGCAGGGCGACATCAAAGGCCACGGCGACATCACCACCAAGAGCGGCACCGTGAATGCGCTGCTTTCGACCGGCACCCGCTTTGAGGGCCAGAAGGGCACCAACCCTGAGGAACTGATTGGGGCCGCCCACTCGGGCTGCTATACCATGTTCCTCAACCACGTGCTGTCGGCGGCGGGCCACCAGGTAGAGTCGATTACCACGACTTCGACCGTGACGCTCGACCCCGGCCAGAGCCCGCCCAAAATCACCAAAATCCACGTGAGCACCGAGGCCAAGATTCCGGGCCTCTCGGCCGAGGAGTTTCAGAAGCAGGCCGAGTTTGCCAAAGCCAACTGCCCCGTGTCGCAGGTGCTGAGCGCGGTGCCCGAAATGACGCTGGAAGCTAAATTGAGTTAAGAGTTGAGAGTGAAGAGTTAAGAGTTGCTACCTGGCCGTTGCTGGGGCAACTCTTAACTCCCAACTCTTAACTCTTAATTACTTTCGCGCCATGCCCACTGGTACTACCCGCATCCGTTTACGCCCCGCCAACTCGTCGCGCCTCTCGTTTGGGGTGCAGGTTTCACTGGCGCTGTTCGCCATTCTCTACGCCGCGCTGATGCTGCGGGCCGCGCCCGAAGGGCAGGATTTTCGTTGGCTGAGCTACGTGTTCTTGACGGGCTGCGCGGTGTATCTGGGCTTTATCCTGGTGCACAACGCGCCGGTGTTCGGCACGCAGAGCTACTTCGAGTTTGCGCCTGGCTACCTGGTGCATAAGGCCGGCTTGTTCCGGTCCAAGCAAGTATTTGCCGCCGAGAAAATGGGCCAGCTGGAGCTGCTGACCCGCCAGCTGCGGGTGCGGATGAAGGACGGCGACATCCACGTGCTGAATTTGCGCGAGGTGAAGGGCAACAAGCGCCGCGCCCTGTTTCGCAGCCAGCTCGAAGCTTTTGCCCAGCGCTACGGCGTGCAGTTGCGCGAAGAAGCTTCGGCCGTGAGCAGCGCGCCCAAGCAAGCTTAAAGCTGCTTTCTGTGGGTGGTTGCCCGTCTCTTTTAAACCCTGTTCAGACTGGGTTTAATCATAGCATAACGCGCCGGTAATCTGGCGGCCTCATAGGCCCGGTAGCTTTGTCTACTAGTATGGCCTTCCCGATTAGCGCTTCCGACAAGCAATTTTTGGCTGCCCTGGCATTGGGCAATGAGGCGGCGTTTGAGGCGCTGTTTACCCGCCACTACGCCGGGCTTTTGCGCTACGCCGCCACCCTGCTGCGCTACCCCAGCGATGCCGCCGAAGATGTGGTAGCCGAGGTTTTTGGCACCATCTGGGCCCAGCGCGCGCAGCTGGCCGTGGCGGGCTCGCTGGCCGCCTACCTCTACACGGCCGTGAAGTACCGCGCCTTCGACCGCCTGCGCGAACAGCGCCGCACCCCGCTTGACGCCGCCGACGAACTGCCGCTGGCCCAGCCCGAGGCCGCGCACTTGCAGCCCGATGAGCTGCTGGCTTTTCAGGAGCTGAGCGCGCACGTGGGCCACCTCATCGGGCAGTTGCCCGAGCGCACGCGCCAGGTTTTTCAACTGCACCGCGATGGCGGCCTTACTTATGAGGAGATGGCCGGGCTGCTGGGTATTTCCATTAATTCGGTGAAAACGCATATGTTCCGGGCGCTGCGCTTTTTGAAAAGCACGCTGTACGCTTCGGGCGTGCAGTAGGCTCGCCAGCCGGGTGAACCTCACGAGACCCCTATGGGGCCGGCTCATTACCCCCATGTTATGCACATTACCTTTTGATTAAGAGCCACTTTTGGTGTCACGAGGTCAGCCGGCCGCAGCGTCATAACCGTAGCGGCGGCACTCAGCGCCGGCCGCTGGCCCCTTGCAACCAGAAGACGCTTACCTGCTCATCGCCCGCTACCTCGCCCGCCAAACCTCGTCGGACGAGAACGCGCAGCTGGCCACCTGGGTGGCGCAGTCGCCCGAAAACGAGCGCACCTTCGAGCAGCTCAAAACCGTGTGGCAGGCCAGCCAGACGCCCGCCGCCGCCGAAACGGCGGCCGCCCTGGCCCGGCTGAAAACCCGGCTGGCGCTGCCCGCGCCAGTAGCCGAGCCAGCCGCCGCGCCCGCGCCGCCCGTGCGCCGCTGGCGGCTGCGCGGGGTGCGGCCGGCCCAGCTGGCGGCGCTGGTTTTGGTGCTGCTGAGCGCGCTGGGCGGCGCGTATTTCTTCGGCCAGCCGGCCCCGGCCGTGGCCTACCGCGTGCGCCGCACGCCGGCCGGGCAGCCGCAGCGCCTGCGCCTGCCCGATGGCTCGGTGGTGACGCTGGCCCCGCAGAGCCGGCTGCGCTACCCAGCGCAGTTCACCGACGCCGCGCGGGAGGTGTATTTGGAGGGCGAGGCGTTTTTTGAAGTCACGAAAAACCCGCACCGGCCGTTTCGAGTGCACAGCGGGGCGTGGGTGACGCAGGTGCTGGGCACCAAGTTCAACGTGAGCGCCGTGCCGGGGGCCGGCCAGCTGGCCGTGTCGCTGGTCGAGGGCAAGGTGCAGGTGACGGACAAGCAGCAGGATAAATACCTGCTCGCGCCGGGCCAGCAGCTGCGGGCCGACGTGGCCACGGGGCGCATTTACCGGCAGGCCTTCGACCGCCGGCGGGTGCTGGCCTGGCGCAGCAACCAACTGGTTTTCAAGAATGAGAAACTGGCCGACGTAGCCCCCCAGCTAGAGCGCCGCTACGGCGTGAAGCTGGTGTTTGCCGACCCGGCCACGGCCGAGGTGCGCCTTTGGGCCACCTTCAACAACGAGCCCCTGCCCCGCGTGCTCGGCGCGCTGCAACTGGCCGGCGGCCTCCACTACCACCGCGAAGGCCAGGTAATCTACCTGCGCCGAGTACCCGCCGAGGCGGCTTCCAATTAGTGCTTTTCAGCTTCTAACCAGCTCATCCGCAACCTTATGAGAAACCCCCTACCCTCCCGCCCAAAGCGGGCCTGGCGCAGCGCGCTCGCCGGCCTGGGGCTGCTGGCCCTGAGCCCCGCCCCCGCCGCCCTGGCCGCCCCCGGCCAAGCGCTAGCCCAGGAGCCGGCCGCCACGCCCTGCACCCTCACGGTGCGGCAGCAGCCGCTGGCCGAGGTGCTGGCCAGCATCGAGCAGCAAACCGGCTACCGCTTTTTGTACGTGGACCAGGCCGACCGGCTGGGCCGCCGCATCACGGTGGAGGCCCCGCGCAGCAACCTCAAGACGGTGCTGGCGCTGGTGGCGGCGCAGGCCGGCGTGCAGTTTGTGGTGCAGGACAAACGTATCGTGGTGAAGGCCGTGGCCCAGAACGCCGCCGCCCGCGCCGCCGACCCGGTGCTGGTGCAGGGCCGCGTGACCGACGCCAAGGGCGAAGCCCTGCCCGGCGTATCCATCCGCGTGAAGGACGGCCAGACGGGCACCATCACGGGCAACGATGGCCGCTACCAGCTGAGTGCACCCACAGGCAGCACGCTGGTATTCAGCTTTGTGGGCTACGTGCCGCAGCAGCTGGCGGTGGGCGAAAAGAGCACCTACGACCTGGTGCTGCGCGAAGACGCCACCAGCCTCGACGAGGTGGTGATAACGTCGCTGGGCATTGCGCGCGACGAAAAAGCGCTGGGCTACGCCGTGACCAAGCTCGACAACGAGCAGCTCACGGAAGCCAAATCGAACAACTGGACCGACGCGCTGTCGGGCAAGGTAGCGGGCCTGAATTTGGTGCGCTCGGGCGGCGGGCCGGCGGGCTCCAACCGCATTATTCTGCGGGGCGAAAGCTCGCTGGCCGGCGACAACGACGCCCTGATAGTGGTGGATGGCGTGGTGCTGGGCGGCAGCAACCGCGCCACCGGCACCGGCAGCACGGCCTACTTGCAGGGCGAGTCGCCAGTCGATTTTGGCACCAGCCTCAACGACATCAACCCCGAGGACATCGAGTCGGTGACGGTGCTGAAGGGGCCGGCCTCCACGGCGCTCTACGGGGCGCGGGGCGGCAACGGGGCCGTCATTATCACCACCAAATCGGGCAAGGCGCACAAAAAAGGCATCGGCGTCACCTTCAATTCCAACTCGGCGTTCGAGTCGATTTCGCGTTGGCCCGATTATCAGTACGAGTACGGGCAGGGCACGGCGGGCGAGAACTACTACTCGTTTGGCAATACGGCCGACGGGGCCAGCACCCGCAGCACCAGCTCGGCCTGGGGGCCGAAGTTCAACGGGCAGTCGTATTACCAGTACGACCCGGCCACTAACGCGGGCGGCACCGAGCGCACGCCCTGGGTGGCCTACCCGGATAACCGCAAGGGCTTTTTCCAGACCGGGCGCACGTTTACCAACACCCTGGCCCTGGATGGCGGCACCGACCGCACGGCCGTGCGCCTGTCGCTCACCAACTTACAGAACAAGTGGATTATCCCGAACACCGGCTACGACCGCAACACGGTGGCGTTGTCGGTGAGCCAGAAAGTGACGGATAACCTGCGCGTATCGGCCAAGGCCAACTACACCAACCGCTACAGCGACAACCTGCCTTCGACGGGCTATAACAACCAGACTATCATGTACTGGGCCAGCTTGCAGGTGCCTAATAATAACCTGGAGTGGCTGAAAGACTACTGGCTGCCCGGCGCGCAGGGCATCACGCAGCGCTACCCGTTCAGCAGCCTCGTCGATAACCCCTATCTCATTGCCAATGAGATGCTAAATAAGGCCAACCGGCACCAGCTCACGGGCAACGTGCAGGTGAATTACGCCTTTGCCAAGGGCTTTAACCTGATGCTGCGCTCGGCCATCGACTACTCGTATGAGGCGCGCTCGCAGCAGCGGCCCAAGGATACGGAGAAGTACAAGGAAGGCATGTTTCGAACGCAAAACATTTTCTCCCAGGAGATTAACAACGACTTTCTGCTGCAATACAGCCGCACCTTCAGGAAATTTGAAACCAGCCTCTCGGTGGGCGGCAGCCGCCTGAATAACCGCTACAACAAGGACGAGCTGCGGGCCGAGCGCCTACTGTACCCCGGCGTGTTCACCTTCGCCAACAGCCGCGACTTGCCCATTGCGCTGCCCTACCGCGCCGAGTTTGCGGTGAACAGCTTGTACGGGCTGGCCACCATTGCCTACAATAAGTTTCTGTACCTGGACCTTACGGCGCGCAAGGACTGGAGCAGCACCTTGTCGAGCGCGAGCGGCATCACGAGCATTCCGCTGTATCCGTCAGCTAGTTTGAGCACGGTGGTGTCGGAGATTTTGCCGCTACCGGAGGTGGTGTCGTTTGCCAAGCTACGGGCCTCATGGGCGCGGGTGGGCAGCGGCGGCACCTCGCCCTACCTCACCTCCTACACCTACGCGGTGGCCACGGGCTTTCCGTCGGGCCTGAGCAACCCGAGCGCCATCGCCAATGCTGGCCTCAAGCCCCGCAGCACCGAAAGCGTGGAGCTGGGTGCCGACCTGCGCTTCTGGCAAAACCGCATTGGGCTGGACGTGGCCGTGTACCGCAACAACACCTCGAACCAGATTTTGAGCGTGCCCCTGGACCGCGCCTCGGGCTACGACCGGGCCGTGCTGAATGCCGGCCTGGTGCGCAACGAGGGCCTCGAAGTGCAGCTGAATGCCCGCCTGCTCACCAATGCCCAGGGCCTGGGCTGGCGCGTGTACGGCACCTACACCGCCAACCGCAACAAAGTAATCGAGCTGGCCGACAGCCTCTTGACTTACCAGCTCCAGCGCGGCCCCGGCGGCCGGGGCTCGGTAGAGGCGCGGCCCGGCGGCAGCATGGGCGCCATCTACGGCCGCGGCTACGAGCGCGCCCCCGATGGCCAGATTGTGTACCGCAACGGCTACCCCATCCTGGCCGATGGCGTGCAGTACCTAGGCAGCGCCCTGCCCCAGTGGAAGAGCAGCGTGGGCACCGAATTCAGCTACAAGCAATTCCGGCTGAATGTGCTGTTCGACAGCCAGTTTGGGGCCAAGGCCTACTCCATGACCAACGCCGTGCTGGCCGAAGGCGGTAAGACCAAGCTCACGCTGCCCGGCCGCTACAACGGCATCATCGGCGCGGGCGTGATTCAAAACCCCGACGGCACCTACCGGCCCAACGACGTGGTGGCCGAAAACCTGGCCACCTACTACAACGCCCACTACGGCCGCGACAACGTGGAAGCCAACCTCTTCCGCACCGACTTCATCAAGCTGCGCGAAATGCGCCTCGACTACGCCCTGCCGCCCACCCTGCTGCGGCGGCTGCACCTCACCACGGCCTCGCTGGGCGTGTACGGCCGCGATTTGTTCATCCTCACCAAGTGGCCGGCGTTTGACCCGGAGTTCGGTACGCTCAATGACGGGACCATTGACCTGGGGTTTGAGCTGGGGCAGTTTCCGAGCACGCGCACGGTGGGGGTGAATTTGACGGTAGGGATTTAAACCTGACGCGGGGCACCTCACCCCCGGCCCCCTCTCCAAAAAAGAGGGGGCCGGGGGTGAGGTTCACACGCCTGACGAGCACATTCAAAAGCCTTATTTATAATGAAAAAACTACTCGCCTACGCCCTCCTCACCACCGCCCTCGGCGTGCTCCCGGCCTGCACCAAGGGCTTTGAGGAGCTGAACGTGAACCCCAACCAGAACCCCAACGTGATACCGGAAACGCTGCTAGCGCCGGCCCTAACGGGGGTGGTGAAAAACAACATGGACCGCGCCATGCGCATCACCCACGAGCTGATGCAGGTGCACGTGTCGCGGGTCGATACCGACGAGTTTCACCGCTATATCATCCGCTCGGCCGAGGCCGACAACCTGTGGAACACCTGGTACACGCAGCTCACCGACTTTCGGGACATGTACAACAGCGCTACGGCCGTGAAGAGTAGCACCTTCATGGCCATCGCGCGCATCTGCGAGGTCTGGACGTTTTCGCTGCTCACCGACACCTTCGGCGACGTGCCCTATACCGAGGCCTTGCAGGGCCGCAGCGGGCTGCTTCAGCCCAGGTTTGATAAGCAGGAAGACATCTACCGCGACCTGTTTGTGAAGCTGGAAGAAGCTAACGACCTGCTGAAAACCAACGTGAACCTGAGCGCCGACCAGGCCCAGCTCGACCCGCTTTTTCAGGGTAATGCCTTGAAATGGCGCAAGTTTGGCAACTCGCTGTATCTGCGGCTGCTCATGCGCGTGTCCAACCGCACCGACCTCATCGCGCCGGGCGGACTGAGCCCGCAGGCCAAGCTACGCGACCTGGTGAACACGCGCCCCGGCGACTACCCGCTCATCGCCAACAACGCGGAGTCGGCCATTCTGCGCTGGACGGGCACCGCGCCCTACCAGTCGCCCTTCCAGACCTGGCGCACGGCCGATTTCAACGCCTTCAGCTCGATGAGCGAGTTTTTCATCAACAACCTGGCGAGCTGGAGCGACCCGCGCCTGGCCCGGTGGGCCACCCTCTCCAATGGCACCTACGAAGGCATCCCGAGCGGGTACGTGCCGGGCCAGATTCCGGCCGCCAAATCGACCTACCCCACGGCCCTCATGACCGAGCCGCTGCTCGGCAACATCCTCAACTACCCCGAGGTGCAGCTGCTGCTGGCCGAGGCCGCCCTGCGCGGCTGGATAACCGGCGACGCCAAAACCTACTACGAAACCGGCGCTACCAACGGCATTACGCTCTGGAACTTGGCCGCGCCCAACGGCTTTCTCAGCAGCCCCGACGTGCAGTGGCAGGCCACCAGCAGCGTGGCTACCAAGCTCGACCAAATCCACGTGCAAAAGTACTACGCGCTGTTTTGCACCGACTTTCAGCAGTGGTTTGAGTACCGCCGCACCGGCCATCCGGTGCTGCCCATCGGCCCCGGCGTGCGCAACAACCGCCAGATGCCGGCCCGCATCAACTACCCGGTGTATGTGCAATCGCTGAACCAGGTGAACTACCAGGCCGCCGTGGCCGACCAGGGCGCGGACGATATTAATACGAAGGTGTGGTGGCAATAACCCCGCCCCCGGCCCCTCCCCTCCGGGAGAGGGGAGCCCACCGCTAACTGACGCGTACGAACGCAAGTAGTCGTCAGGCCCCCCTCTCCCGGAGGGGAGGGGCCGGGG
>NZ_DASTEP010000061.1:0-12743 GCF_035709525.1 Hymenobacter sp.
GGCCCCCTCTCCAAAAAAGAGGGGGAGCCGACCGCCTTCTCAGTCATAAGTGAACGTCCGCCAGCGGTCGGCTCCCCCTCTTTTTTGGAGAGGGGGCCGGGGGGTGAGGTTCCACGGGCGGCGAGCGCCCACCTTTAATGTATTCTAACACCGTTCTCAGACGGTTTTAATGTCGGCGGGGGTGCTTTGCACTATGAACCGCCCCCTCCCCCTTGCCGCTACCCGCTACCGCGCGCTGGCCGCGCTGCTGGCCGTGGCGCTGCTGCTGTCGGGGGCGCTCAATTGCTTTTTGCTGAGCCGCCCCGCCGGGCTGGCCGCCTACCCGGCCTTTCTCGATGACGACGACGACGACGATGACAACCTGATTGCCACGCGCGCCGAGCTCACCCTCACCCAAACCATGCTGGCCCGCTGCCAGGCCGAAAGCCTGCGCCGCGACTCGACGCGCGTGGCGGCCCACACGCCGGAGCGCTAACGCGCACCGGGCATTTGCGTACTACCCTACATTCACAAATTACACACGTTCCCAAGTGTCTCTTTTTCAACCTAAATCAGCAGGTCGCAACTCTATTTTGGCTGGCCTGGCCGCGGGCCTGCTGCTGCTGAGCGGCTGCGGCAAAGGCGAGGCCGAAACCGCCAAAAAAGAGGACGCCCCGCCGCAGGTGCCGGTGGTAGCCCTGCGCACCACCGACCAGCGCCTCTTCCACGAGCACGTGGCCGATATTCAGGCCGAGCGCAATGTGGAGATGCGGGCTAAGGTGCGCGGCTTTCTGGAGCACATTTATGTGGATGAGGGCAAGTTTGTGAAGAAAGGCCAGCCGCTGTTTCGCATTCAGCCCAGCGAATACCAAAACCAGCTGGCCCGCGCCAAGGCCGCTGAAACCGCCGCCGAAGCCGAAGTAGCTTCGGCCAAAGTGCAGCTAGAGCGCGTGCAGCTGCTGGTGAATAAAAACATCATCGCCAAAACCGAAACCGACCTGGCGCAGGCCAACCTACGCACCGCGCAGTCGCACGTGGCTGAGGCCCAGGCCCGCCAAAGCACGGCCCGCCTCAACCTCGACTACACGCTGGTGCGCGCCCCGTTTGATGGCGTTATCAACCGCATTCCGCTCAAGGTGGGTAGCCTCATCGAGGAAACCACGCTACTTACTACGGTGTCCGATTTGAGCCAGGTATTTGCCTATTTCGAAGTACCTGAGAATGAATACCTGGAGTTCATTCGCCTGCGCGAGGAGCACCCCGAGCAAAGCCGCTCCGACACCATCGCGCTAATGCTGGCCGATGGCAGCCGCTACCCCTACCCCGGCTACATCGAAACCTCGGAAGGCGAGATTGACGAAAACACCGGCTCCATCGCCTTCCGCGCCCGCTTCGACAATCCGCAGCACTTGCTCAAGCACGGCGCTACTGGCCGCGTGCGCCTCACCAACGTGGTGAGTGATGCCCTGCTGGTGCCGCAAAAGGCGGTGTTTGAGATTCAGGATAAAAGCTACGTCTATATCCTTGACAGCAACAACGTTGCTCACACCCGCGCCTTCGTGCCCGGCAATCGCACCGGCAAAGACTACGTGGTGAAAAGCGGCCTCAAGCGCGGTGAGCGCGTGGTGTACGAGGGCACGCAGCAGGTGAAGGACGGCCAGAAAATAGTGCCGCGCAAGGCTGAAATAGCCGACGAAACCACGGACGCCCCGAGCGTGGCGAAGGTGCGGTAGGCTTTCGCCCTAACGTGAGCGCCTCACGAGACCCCTATGGGGCCGGCCCCCTCTCCGAAAAGGAGAGGGGGAGCCAAACGATTACCAAGCTATAAATTAATAAGTAGAATTTCAACGTCCCACCTACGCCTCGGCTCCCCCTCACCTTTTCGGAGAGGGGGCCGGGGGGTGAGGCGCCACGTTAGGGAGCACTCATCCTATGTTTGATATCTTCATTCGCCGCCCGGTTCTCTCGCTGGTTATCTCCTTGCTGATAACCTTGCTGGGCGGGCTGGCGCTGTTTCAGCTGCCCATCACGCAGTTTCCCGACATCGTGCCGCCCTCCGTGACCGTGACGGCGCGCTACACGGGGGCCAACGCCGAGGTGTGCGCCAAGGCCGTGGCCACGCCGCTGGAGCGCGCCATCAACGGCGTGCCGGGCATGACCTACATGACGTCGGTGAACAGCAACGACGGCGTCACGCTCATCGAGGTGTTCTTCAACGTAGGCACCGACCCCGACCTGGCCGCCGTGAACGTGCAGGGCCGCGTGCAAACCGTGCTCGACGAGCTGCCCGAGGAGGTAATTAAGGCCGGCGTGACCACCGAAAAGGAAGTAAACTCGATGCTGCTCTACCTCAACGTGACGAGCACCGACAAAGCGGCAGGCGAGAAGTTTATTTACAACTTCGCCGATATCAACATCTTGCAGGAGCTCAAGCGCATCGACGGCGTGGGTTTGGCCGAGATAATGGGCGCCCGCGAATACTCGATGCGTGTGTGGCTGAAGCCCGACCGCATGGCCGCCTACAACATCGGCACCGAAGACATCGTGGCCGCCATCCGGGCCGAAAACGTGGAGGCCGCGCCCGGCAAATCGGGCGAAAGCTCGGGCCGCCAGGCCCACGACCTGCAATACGTGCTGCGCTACACGGGCAAAATGTTCAAGCCCGACCAGTACCGCAACATCGTGCTGCGCGCCAACCCCGACGGCTCGGTACTGAAGCTCAAGCAGGTAGCCGACGTAGAGTTTGGCTCGCTGACCTACAGCATGGCCTCGAAGGAAGACGGGCGGCCCTCGGCGGCCATCATGCTCAAGCAGCGCCCCGGCTCCAACGCCCGCGAAGTAATCGAGGGCGTGAAAACGCGCATGGCCGAGCTGAAAGCCACGAGCTTCCCGCCCGGCATGACCTACAGCGTGGCCTACGACGTGTCGCGCTTCCTCGACGCCAGCGTGCACGAGGTGCTCAAAACGCTGGTCGAGGCGTTCATCCTGGTGTTCATCGTGGTGTTCGTGTTCTTGCAGGATTTCCGCTCCACGCTCATCCCGGCGCTGGCAGTGCCGGTGGCGCTCATCGGCACGCTGTTTATCATGAGCGTGCTGGGATTCAGCATCAACCTGCTCACGCTGTTTGCGCTGGTGCTGGCCATCGGCATCGTGGTCGATGATGCCATTGTGGTGGTCGAGGCCGTGCACGCCAAGATGCACAACGAACACCTCGCGCCCCGCGAGGCCACCTTCGCGGCCATGCACGAAATCAGTGGGGCCATTGTAGCTATTACGCTGGTAATGACGGCCGTATTCGTGCCTACTTCGTTTTTGAGCGGGCCGGTAGGCGTGTTCTACCGGCAGTTTTCGCTCACGCTGGCGTCGGCCATTTTGATTTCGGCCGTGAACGCCCTGACGCTCACGCCGGCCTTGTGCTCGATACTACTCAAGGAGGTGGACCACGACAAAAAGCCGGGCTTAATGGGCCGGTTTTTCAACTGGTTTAATGCGCGCTACGACAACCTGGCCGACGGCTACAAAAAGGTGCTGAGCACGGTGGCGCACCGCCGCGTGGTCACGCTAGTGGCGCTGGTCGTGTTCATCGGGCTGGCTTACGGCACGAGCCGCTCGCTACCCTCGGGCTTCATCCCGACCGAAGACCAGGGCATGATTTACGTGAACGTGACCACGCCCGCCGGGGCCACCGTGGAGCGCACCGAAAAAGTGCTGGACGAAATTCAGCAAATCGCGGCCAAGCTCAAGCCCGTGGAATCGGTATCGACGCTGGCCGGCTACAGCCTGCTCAACGACGTGGCGGGCGCGACCTACGGCATGGGCATGATAAACCTGGCCGCCTGGGACAACCGCAAGCAGTCGGTAGATGAGCTGATTGCGGAGCTGCGCGACAAAACCAAGGGTATCGCCGACGCGCAGATTGAGTTTTTCCCGCCGCCCTCGGTGCCGGGCTTCGGCAACGCCAGCGGCGTAGAATTGCGCGTGCTCGACAAGTCGGGCACCGGCAACTTGCAGCGCACCGCCGACGTGACCAAGGACTTCCTACTGGCCCTCGATAAGACGCCCGCCGTGGGCTCGGCCTTCACCAACTACGACGCCAGCTTTCCGCAATACCTCATCCACGTCGACCAGGAGCAGGCCGCCAAAAAAGGCGTGACCGTAGACGCGGCCATGAGCACGCTGCAAACACTGATTGGCAGCTACTACGCCTCCAACTTCATCCGCTTTGGGCAGCTCTATAAGGTAATGGTGCAGGCCTCGCCCGAGTACCGCGCCAACCCCGACGACCTGCTCAAGCTGTACGTGAAGAATAACCGCGGCGAGTTGGTACCCTACTCCACCTTCGTGCGCCTGGAGCGCGTGTACGGCCCCGACCAGCTTACGCGCTACAACATGTACACCTCGGCCATGGTGAGCACCGACGCCGCGCCCGGCCACAGCACCGGCGACGTTATTACGACCATCGAGGAAACCGCCAAGAAGGTGCTACCCAAGGGCTTCAGCTTCGAGTGGAGCGGCATGACCCGTGAGCAAGTGCTGTCAGGCGACCAGGCGCTGTACATTTTCGCGCTGGTTATCGTATTCGTGTACCTCATCCTGGCGGCGCAGTACGAGAGCTTTTTGCTGCCGCTGCCGGTGCTGCTGAGCTTGCCCACGGGCATCTTCGGGGCCTTCCTGTTCCTGAAAATAATGGGCCTCGAAAACAACATCTACGCCCAGGTGGCGCTGGTAATGCTCATCGGCCTGCTGGGCAAAAACGCCATCCTCGTCATCGAAGTAGCCGAGCAGCGCCGCCGCGCCGGGGCTTCGGTGTTCGACGCCGTTATCGAGGGCACGCTCTCGCGCCTGCGGCCGATTCTGATGACTTCCTTCGCCTTCATCATGGGCCTCATGCCGCTGGTAATCGCCCACGGCGCGGGTGCCCTCGGCAACCGCAGCATCGGCACGGCGGCGGCGGGCGGTATGCTGGTGGGCACGGCCTTCGGGCTGCTGCTGGTACCGGGGCTCTACGTCATTTTCGCGGGCATGATGAAGGTGGAAAAACCCGCCGAGCCGGCTACTGATGAGGTAGAAGAGGAAGAGCCGGAAGCGGTTCATGCATAGGCTCGCCTTGCGTGAACCTCACCCCCTAGCCCCCTCTCCAAAAAAGAGGGGGGACTAGCTCTAGTTCTAGACCTAAAATTTTAGGACTACGACTAAAAACTAGTTCCCCCTCTTTTTTGGAGAGGGGGCTAGGGGGTGAGGTTCACGCAAGGCGAGCATGACGATTACTGAATTTGAATTTTGATTTCTGATGTCTTTATCTAGGTTTTTCTTTTCTGTTTTCAGTGATGCAAGCCACATTAGGCTCCCCTCTCCCGGAGGGGAGGGGCCGGGGGTGGGGTACTACGCCCGCCGAGCCCTGGCAGTACTAGCCGGCGTATTCCTACTAGGGGCCTGCCAGCTCTCCGCCCCCCGCTCCTACCCCGCCGCCACGCCGCTGCCGACCTCCTACGGCTACCCCGCACCCAATGACAGCACAAGCATCGGCGACCTGCCGTGGAATGAGTTTTTCGCCGACAAAACCCTCATCGGACTCATCGACACGGCGTTGCAGCAAAACCTGGATTTGCGCCAGGCCAGCCAGCGCGTAGAGCAGGCCCGCGCGGCCGTGCTGGAGCGGCGCGGCGCGCTACTGCCCAGCGTGAATGCTACCGGCACGGCGGGCTTCGACCGCTACGGGCGCTACACCCTCACGGGCGTGGGCAACTACGACACCAACCTGTCGCAGAATATCGACGCCAGTCAGGTAGTACCGACCGGCTTCACGCCCGACTACTTTCTTGGCTTGCGCAGCACCTGGGAGGTAGACCTCTGGGGCCGCTTGCGCAGCCTGCGCAATGCGGCGCAGAATCGTCTGCTGGCCTCGGAGCAAGGGCGTCAGTTGGTGATTACGAGCATCATCGCCGACGTAGCCAACAACTACTACGAGCTATTGACCCTTGACAACCAACTCGCTACCTTGCAGCGAAACCTGGTGTTACAAGAGCGCGCCCTTGAGATTACCAAGGTTCAAAAGCTGGCCGGCCGCGCTACCGAGCTGGCCGTGCAGCAGTTTCAGGCGCAGGTGCTGCGCACCCGCAGCCTGGCCTACGAAACCAAGCAGCGCATCGTAGAAAACGAAACCCAGCTCAACCAACTTATGGGCCGCTACCCGCGCCGCATTGCCCGGCCCGCCGAGCTGGCCGAGGTGCAGGTGCCGCAGCGCCTGCTGGCCGGCGTGCCCGCCCGCCTGGTGCTGCGCCGCCCCGACGTGCGCCAGGCCGAGCTTAACCTATCTGCCAACGGGGCCGACCTCTACGCGGCGCGGGCGGCGTTTTTGCCGGCGCTCACGCTCACGCCCTATGTTGGCGTGAATGCGTTTCGGTCGTCGCTGCTGTTTCAGCCCAGTTCGGTGGTGGCGGGTATTTTGGGTGGCCTGAGCGCGCCCATCCTCAACCGCCGGGTGCTGCGCGCCGAGCGCAACCGCGCCACCGCCGCCAGCCTCGAAAGCTACTACGCCTACCAGCAAACCCTGCAAACCAGCGTGCGCGAAGTCACCAACACCCTGCGCGGCGTGGCCAACTACGACAGCGCCCTCGTGCTGCGCCGCCGCGAAGTAGCAGTGCTGCGCAGCGCCGTCGAAACCGCCTCGCTGCTACAATACACCGGCTATTCTACTTACCTGGAAATCATCACCGCCCAGCGCAGCGTGCTCGACGCCGAGTTGAGCTTGGCCGAGCTGCGCCGCACGCAGCTGCTGCAAGCCGTGGCGCTGTACCGCGCCCTCGGCGGCGGCTGGAACGTGCGGGTGCCGGAGTAACTCCAAGCTCCAGCTTGGAGAGGCGTCTGGGCGCGCTCGCCCCGTACCCCCTTCCACTGCGCCAAGCCGGAGCTTGGCGTTACAAAAAAGCGCCCCGACCTAACCGGCCGGGGCGCTTTTGCTGTTAGTTCAAATACAGCCGGTGGGTAATCTCAAACCGGTGCGGGGCGAAGGCATTGTAGTACGGCGCATCGCCCAGGAAGGTGAGCACGTGTATCAGCGGAATGCCTTCGAGGCGGCTTTCGACCACGCGCACGGGGTACACGCGGCCTTCTACCGGCCAGTCGCCGTGGTGGTTAGCGGGGCGGGCCGAGTTGTCGAGGCACACGGCGTAGTCGATAAAAGGCGCGGCCGCGGTGGCCTCGGCCAGGGTATAGCATCCAACTTCCATAGTACAAACATAACCCCGACAAGGGGCGTGTGGGTTCAACTTCCCGCTACTGGCAACCGAGCGGCTAGGCTAATATACTGCGCGGGCGCAACTACGGTTCAATGGTTGCGCGGACTTTATAGTCCGCGTGCGTCTGGCTGCCCGCTCACGCACGCGGACTTACAAAGTCCGCGCAACTGCTCACTCGTTAATAAAGCGCAGCGTGCGCGCCTCCCCATCGCCCCACTGCACCCGGCACAAGTAGAGGCCCGGCCGCAACAGCCCCAGCTCGAGCACGGCCGTAGCCGCGGCGGCCGTGAGCTGCTGCTCGGCCACGCGCGCGCCGCGCGCGTCGTACACCCGCACCGTCAGCGGCTGGTTGCGCAGGTCGGTGGGGATATTCAGGCGCAAGTCCTGGCCATCGGCGAGCGGGTTGGGGTAGAGGTTGAGTTCGGTGAGCGGCACGAAGGGCTGGGCCAGCGCCTGGGCTTTAGGAAAGCTGGCAATGCCCCAGCCCAGACTGTTATCGGGCGCGCTGGCCTGGGTAGCCGACTGCTTTAGATAGCTGATAACCTGCTGGGCCGTAAGCCCCGGATTGGCCTGCCAAAACCCCGCCGCCAGGCCCGCCAGAATGGGGCAGGCGAAGGAAGTCCCGTTGCCCCGCGTGGGCACGCCAGTAGTCGAAACGATGGCCGCGCTTCCGCCCTGCGCTGCCAGGTCGGGCTTGATGCGCCCATCGGCCGTGGGGCCGTAGGAGCTGAAGCTGGCCCGCGTGAGGGCCGCCGACACGGCCCCTACCGTGATGATGCTGTCGGCATCGGCAGGCGCGCCGATGTAGCGCCACGCGGCGTTGCCGTCGTTGCCGGCCGCGTTCACCACCAGCATCCCCACGCGCGCCGCCAGGGTAGCGGCTTTGGTAGCGATAGTGTTACGCCCGTTCATATCGGCGTAAGTGTGGCTCAAAGCGGTGTTATCGAAGGTAGTATAGCCCAGCGACGAGCTGATGACATCGACGCCGCACGAGTCGGCGTACTCGGCCGCCACCAGCCAGTTGGCTTCCTCGATGGGGTTTTCGGAGCCCGTATCTTCGGTGATGCATAGCCGGTAGGTAGCCTTGGGCGCGGTGCCGATGAAGGTGCCCGTCTGGTTGGCTGCCATCGTGGAAAGGCAGTTGGTACCGTGGCCGTCGCGCAAATACACGCTGGTGGTTTTGTCTACAAAATTGAACGTGCTCGCCACCCGGTTTTCAGCGAAAAGCGCGGCAAACGGCGCGGTCGCGTTCACGCCCGGAAAGCCGGCGTCGAACACGGCAATCTGCATGCCTTCGCCCCGAAAGCCGGCGTCGTGCATGGCCACCGCGCCCAGCATATCGGCCTGGCCAAAGGCAATGCCGTAGTCGGCGGGCGTGCCGCTGAGGCGGTTGAGGATGGTAGCGGCGGGCTCTTCGGGCTCCAGCTTCACGGGCGTGGGCTGGGTGGCGGGGCGGTTGAGCACGGCCGAGCTGCGCACGCACGGCAGCGCCAGCACGGTGGGCAGCACGCTGGCATCGCACACCACCACGGCCGCATTGAGCCAGCGCGAGGTGTACCACACCTGCACGCCCGGCACGGCCCGCACCTGCGCCACGTAGGCGGGGTTCACGGGCAGGTCGCGGGGCTGCACGGCAATGCCCTGCCGGGTGCGCCGCTGCACCGACCGCGCCGACAAAAACGCCTGCGGCTGGCTCACGGAGTAGGGCGAGGCCACCTTGTCGCGGAAATACACCAGGTACTTGCGCACGGCCAGCGGCGTCACGGGTGGGCGCTGGGTGGGGGCAGCCGCGGCCGCTACCGGGGCCAGCAGCGGCAGCCCGCAGGCCAGGATAAGGGTAGCTAAACGCATGGTAGAAAATAATTTGGCCACTAGATAGGTTATTCTTGCCTTACTACCAAAAGCAACGCTATCTGGTTCGCGGCCGGGCAAAGTTGGGGTAGCGCGGGCGCTGGCCGCCGTTTAGCGCGCAGCGCGTAACGGCTGGCCAACTAGTGGGGTGAGTCTCCAGACTCACGACGCTGAGGTAGAAAAGGTGCTCGCCGGGCGTTGCTTGCCGCTGCGCGGCAGTGAGTTTAGAAACTCGCCCCACTGGTCGGCCAGCCGTTACGCGCTGCGCGCTAAACGGCGGCCAGCGCCCAGCGTGCGACAACCTCACCACGCTGCCTACACCAATAGCCGCGCCTGGTAGGCAGTATTGATGAGCGCGGGCGCGTTTTTGAGTGTAGCCAGCGCTACCTCTTTAGCCGCCTGCTTCCACTCATCGGGGCTGATGTCCTGGGCTTCTTCGCGCACTAGGTCGGCCAGGGCCTGGAAGGCGTGCGCGAGCGCCTGCCGGCGCGGGCGCTCGGCGTGCAGCTCGGCATAGACCTCGGCCAGGTGCGCCTTCAGCTTCTTGCGCCGCGTGCGAAACACCGACTCCTGCGTGAGCTGCGGCTGCAAGGCATCGGCCAGCGCCAGCAGGGGTAGCAGCCGGGTAGCGGTGCTGGCGGCGGCCTCGTGCAGGCGCTCACGGCGGCGCGGGGCGGGCGTAGCTGGCTCTTCGTTAAGGGGTAAATCTGCTTGCATGCGGCGGGGCGTTTTTTTGCTCTCCGAGCAAGGTACGGGCCAAAGTATTATGGGACTTTGGGGAGTTGTAGAGACGCAATATTTTGCGTCTGGCGTCAGGATGCGCTACCAATCGCCAGACGCAAAATATTGCGTCTCTACAACTCCCCAACTTACTCCCACCACTGCTGCCGGGGCAGCAGGCGGCCGTCGAGCACCACGGGCTGGCCCAGCTCGGGCGTGGTGAGGGGCAGCTGGCGGCGGGCGGCCTCAACCCAAGCACGGCGCACGGGGTCGTTCCAGGCGTGGTTGGCTTCGGTGAAGGCGGCCCAGTGCACGGGCTGCATGGTGCGGGCGCGCAGGTCGAGGGCGGCCTGCACCGACTGCTCGGGGCGCATGTGGATTTCGGCCCACTGCGCATCGTACTGGCCGCACTCCATCAAAGCCAGGTCGAAGGGGCCGTACTGCGCGCCTATCTGGGCGAAGTGCGGGCCGTAGCCGCCGTCGCCACTGTAAAACAGGCGCTTGGTGGGCGTTTTCAAGACCCACGACGTCCAGAAAGTCGAGTTGCGATTCGTCAGCCCCCGGCCCGAAAAGTGGCGCGTGGGCGTGCTGATGAGGGTGAGGCCGGGCAGCTGTACCGAGTCGCCCCAGGTTACTTCGGTGACTTTATCGGCGGGCACGCCCCAGCGCCGCAGGTGCGCGCCCGCGCCCAGCGGCACGTAGAAATGCCGGGTCTTCTCCTTGATTTTGAGCACGGTCTGGTAGTCGAGGTGGTCGTAGTGGTCGTGCGAAATCAGCACCGCATCGATGGCCGGCAGTTGCTCGGCCGCGATGGGCACCCGCGGGTTGTAGCGCGTGGGGGCCACGCCCGCCAGCGGCCCCATCTTGATGCTGAGCATGGGGTCGAGCAGGATGTTCTGGCCCGCGATTTCGACCAGGCTGGCCGAGTGCCCAAACCACGTGACGCGCACCAAATCGGGCGTTTTCTGGGTGATGGTGAGCGAGTCGAGGTACTGCATGGGCAGCGGGCCGGGCGGCTTTTTATTGGGCGTTTTGTCGAACAGCAGGTGCCGCAGGGCGGCAAACTGACTGCCGCCCGTCATCACGCTGGTCGGAATGGGGTTATAGAATTCGCCATCCTTGTAATGGCCCGAGGTGGAGTAGTCTTGCCGGGGCGTGCCGCCCAGCTGCGGGCTGAGCTGGGCAAAGGCCACGCCCGCCACCAGCAGCACGGCGACTAGGACGAGTAGCAGCTTGCCGGTGGTTTTGAAGAAATTACGCATAGAGCAAGGTAAGCGCACCTTTAGAATTTAAGTGCGAGCCGAAGTAGAGACGCATACTTGCGTCTCGTCGTTGTTCGGCTCGCCGCCCGCAAGACGCAAGTATGCGTCTCTACGCCCGCCAGCGAAGCCAACGCTCGCCGTACCTTTTGCGCACTTTCCCACCCTCGTTTCCAGTTTCATGCAGCAAGACTCAGAAGACGTTAGCGCCTCGCGCCGCCAGTTTCTCAAAACCAGCGCTGCCGCCACGGCCGGCGTGCTCATCGTGCCGCGCTACGTGCTCGGCGGCCGGGGCTACACCGCCCCCAGCGACCAGCTCGTGATTGCGGCCGTGGGCGTGGGCGGCAAGGGCGAAAGCGACATCGCTTCCTTTGCCAAAACCGGCAAGGCCCGCATCGCCTACCTCTGCGATGTGGACGACCAGCGCGCCGCCAAGTCGCGCCAGGCGTTTCCCAAAGCCAGCTACCACAAGGACTGGCGCAAGCTCTTCGACAAAGAACACAAGCATTTCGACGCCGTGTCCATCGCCACGCCCGACCACAACCACGCCGCGCCCACGCTGGCCGCCATGCAGCTCGGCAAGCACGTGTACGTGCAAAAGCCGCTGACCCACGACATCTACGAGGCGCGGGTGCTCACCGAAGCCGCCCGGCGCTACAAAGTAGTAACCCAAATGGGCAACCAGGGTGCTTCCAACGACGGCGTGCGGCAGCTGCGCGAGTGGTACGACGCCGGCCTGCTCGGCAACGTGCACACTGTGTACTGCTGGACCGACCGCCCCGTGTGGCCCCAGGGCATCGCCTGGCCCGCCGCCAAAGCCACCCCGCCCCCTACCCTCGACTGGGACTTGTGGCTGGGCTCGGCGCCCTACCGCGACTACACCGAGAAGCTGGTGCCCTTCAACTGGCGCGGCTGGTGGGACTACGGCACCGGCGCGCTCGGCGACATGGGCTGCCACCTGCTCGAAGCGCCGTTTCGGGTACTCAACCTACAGTACCCTAGTGCCGTGCAGGCCAGCGTGGGCAGCGTATACGTCGATGAGTTTAAGCGCGGCTACTTCCCCGACAGCTGCCCGCCCAGCAGCCACGTGGTGTTGCGCTTTCCCCAAACCGACAAGACCACCCAAGACATCACGGTGCATTGGATGGACGGCGGCATTCAACCCGAGCGCCCCCGCGAGCTGGGGCCCACCGAGCTGTTTGGCGACGGCGGCAACGGCACGCTCTTCATCGGCGACAAGGGCAAAATGATGGCCAGCACCTACGGCGCTAATGCGCGCCTGCTGCCCACCAGCCGCACCGAGCAAGCCGGCATCGCACCCACGCTGCCCCGCGTGCCGGGCCAGGCCGATGGCCACTACGGGCAGTGGGTCGAGGCCTGCCTGGCCGGCCCCGGCAAGATGGAGGTCAGCTCGCCCTTCGCACTCGCCGGCCCGCTCACCGAGGCGCTGCTGGTGGCCAACCTGGCCATCCGGGGCTACGACGTGCAGCACCCCAAAGCCACCGGCCAGGGCGTAGACTATCCCGCCCGTAACCTGGAGCTGCTCTGGGACCCCAAGCAGCTTAAAGTAACTAACCTCGACGAGGTCAACCGCTTCGTGAAGCGGGAATACCGGGCGGGCTGGAAGCTGGGGTAAGTATGTTAGTTATAACGTTGTCATGCAGAGCGCAGCGAAGCCTCTCGCGTGGCGCAGTAA
>NZ_DASTEP010000062.1:0-27953 GCF_035709525.1 Hymenobacter sp.
CGGCCCCCTAGCCCCTACCCCCTCCGGGAGAGGGGAGCCTAACGATTTAGCTGCTAGCTGTTGGCTATTAGCCGCTAGTGCTATTGAGAGAAGCTAATAGCCAACAGCTAAGGGCTGATAGCTCAACAAAAGCTCCCCTCTCCCGGAGGGGGTAGGCGCTAGGGGGCCGGGGGTGGGGTTAAACAGTCCCAAATCCTCCTATTCTCCCACATGCTAACATCCTACACAGGCCCGAAAAAATGGTATAGCTACGCCCGGGTGCTATCCGCTTATTTCGCCCTTCCCAACTCCCACCTTTTCCATGAAAAAACAATTCGCTTCGCTGGCTTCGTTGGCCGTTCTCGCCACCTTGCCGCAGTTGGCCCGTGCGCAGTATCCTTCCATTCCGCCGGATGTGCAGAAGGCCAGCGACGAGATGATGAAAGAGGAGCGGCGGCAATCGGACATTGCCTGGAACAAGGCTTACCCCATCATCAAAAAAGAAGCCCAGCAGGGCAAGCCTTACGTGCCGTGGGCGGCCCGGCCAATTGATTTGCCGCAGTCGCCGCTGCTGGCGTTTCCGGGGGCCGAGGGCGGCGGGTCGCACACGTTTGGCGGGCGCGGCGGGCGCGTCATCGTGGTTACGAGCCTGGCCGACCGCGGGCCGGGCACGCTGCGCGAGGCCTGCGAGCAGGGCGGCGCGCGCATCGTGGTGTTCAACGTGGCGGGGATTATTCGGCTGAAAAGCCCGCTCATTATTCGGGCGCCCTACATCACCATTGAGGGCCAGAGCGCACCCGGCGACGGTATTTGCGTGGCCGGCGAGTCGGTGTGGCTGAACACGCACGACGTACTGGTGCGCTACATGCGCTTTCGGCGGGGCGAAACCAACGTGGGCCGGCGCGACGATGCCATCGGCGGCAACCCCATTGGCAACATCATGATTGACCACGTGTCGGCCTCCTGGGGCCTCGACGAAAACATGTCGATGTACCGCCACATGTACAACGACAGCACCGGCATTGCCGAGCAGAAGCTGGGCACGGTGAATATCACCATCCAAAACTCGATTTTCTCGGAGGCGCTCGATACCTGGAACCACGCCTTTGGCAGCACCCTAGGGGGCGAAAACTGCTCGTTTATGCGCAACCTGTGGGCCGACAACGCGGGCCGCAACCCGTCGATTGGCTGGAACGGGGTGTTCAATTTCGTGAACAACGTGATGTTTAACTGGGTGCACCGCTCGACCGACGGCGGCGACTACCGCGCCCTCTACAACATCGTCAACAACTACTACAAGCCCGGCCCCTCCACGCCCAAAGACACGCCCATCGGCCACCGCATTCTGAAGCCCGAATCGGGCCGCAGCAAGCTGAAGTACCAAGTGTACGGCCGCGCCTACGTGGCCGGCAACATCGTGGAAGGCTTCCCCAACGTGACCAAAGACAACTGGGATGGCGGCGTGCAAGTGGAGGAACTGCCCAACGCCGGGCCCTACACCGCCGATATGAAGGCCACCGCGCCGCTGCCCATGCCCGAGCTCACGATGCTGCCCGCCGACAAGGCCTACGCCTATGTGCTTGACCACGCGGGCGCCACCCTGCCCAAGCGCGACCCGGTAGACACCCGCGTGATTACGCAGGTGCGGACCGGCAAAATCGACTATCTCAAGAACGTGAAGCTGCCCGATACGCAGTTTAAGCACCGCCGCCTGCCGATTGATTCCTACAAGCAGGGCATCATCACCGACCCCGTGCAGGTGGGCGGCTACCCCACCTACGCCGGCAAGCCCTACGCCGATGCCGACAACGACGGCATGCCCGACGACTACGAAAAGAAGAACGGCCTCAACCCCAAAAACGCCGCTGACGCGGGCGCGATTGCCAAAAACGGCTACGCCAACATTGAGAACTACCTCAACGGCCTAGTAGACGTGAAGGACGTGAAGCCCACCGGCGGTGTAGAGATGGGCGGCGGCCTATCGCGGATGTAAGCTTGTGATGGCGCGGGGCTGCGCCCCGTGCCGGTTATTTGCCGGCCTCTGGCCGGCGACGTTGGCAAATGTTGCTGCACTGTAAAGCAACTATTTGCTAGCGTGCGGGCCAGAGGCCCGCGAATAGTCGGCACGGGGCGCAGCCCCGCGCCATCGTCCCTACTACTCGCGGACTAAAAGTCCGCGCTACACCCCCACCCGTGCGCAAGCCTACCCTTTTCCTCACTCTCCTCGCCCTGCCAGCCCTGGCGCAGAAGCCACCCAAGCCGGTGCCGCCGCCCGCGCCCATCGGCTACCAGGATGACAAGCTGACCTACGCGCCGGACTCGCTGGGCAATCGGGTACCCGATTTCTCGTATTGCGGCTACCGGGCGGGCGAGGCGGCGATTCCGACGGCGGTTATTAAAGTCAGGGTGCCCGCCAAGCCGGGCGATGCCACGGCCCGCATTCAGGCGGCGCTCGACTACGTGGCGGGGCTGCCCCTGGGCAAGGACGGGCTGCGCGGGGCGGTGCTTTTAGACAAAGGCACGCACGAAGTAGCGGGCCGGCTGTTTATCCGCGCTTCGGGGGTAGTGCTGCGCGGCAGCGGCATGGCCGATGGCGGCACGGTGCTGGTGGGCACGGGTTTCAGCCGCGATAATCTGATTACCGTCAGCGGCCGCGCCGACCGCAAAACCGAAGTAGCGCAAGCCATCGCCGACACCTACGTGCCGGTAAATGCGCGCACGATTAAAGTCACTACTGCGGCCACTTTTAAAGTTGGCGACCGAGTCACTATTCGTCGGCCCAGCACGGCGGCCTGGATTAAGAAGCTCGGCATGGAAACCTTCGGCGGCGGCTTGTCGTCGCTGGGCTGGAAGCCTGGCCAGCGCGAAGTCAGCTGGGACCGGCAGGTGGTGGCCGTAGATGCCAATGGCATCACGCTGGATGCGCCGCTGACTACGGCACTGGATAAAACCTACGGTGGTGGCACCGTGGCGCGCTACACCTGGCCGGGGCTGATAACCCAAGTCGGAGTCGAAAACCTGCAACTGGAATCGACCACCGACGCCGAAAACCCGAAGGATGAAAACCACCGCTGGGTAGCCATAGCCCTCGAAAACGCCCAGGATGCCTGGGTGCGGCAAGTGGCATTTCGGCACTTTGCGGGCTCGGCGGTGCTGGCCCACGCCACGGTGCGCCGCCTCACGGTGGAGGACTGCCGCTCGACGGAGCCGGTGTCGGAAATCGGCAACGAGCGCCGCAATACCTTTTACACCCTAGGTTCGCAAACGCTGTTTCAGCGGCTCTATGCCGAGCAGGGCTACCACGACTTCGCGGTGGGCTACTGCGCCGCCGGCCCCAATGCCTTCGTGCAGTGCGAGGCCGAGCAGGCGCTCAGCTTCAGCGGTGGCATCGATAGCTGGGCCTCGGGCGTGCTCTTCGACATCATCAAGGAATACGGCCAGGCGCTGCGCTTCGGCAACCGCGAGCAGGACGGCCAGGGCGCGGGCTGGGCCGTGGCCAACAGCGTGCTCTGGCAGTGCACCGCCAGCCGCGTAGACTGCTACCGCCCGCCCACCGCCCAAAACTGGGCCTTCGGCACCTGGGCGCAGTTTGGCGGCAACGGCTACTGGGACCAATCCAACGAAAACATCACCCCGCGCAGCCTCTACTACGCGCAGCTGCAAGAGCGCGTGGGCGAAAGCGCCAAGGCCCGCGCCATCTTGCTGCCCGTGCCCACCGAGGCCAGCAGCAGCCCTAAAGTGGCCGTGGCGCAGGAGCTAACGCGGCTTTCCCTCATCCCGGCCCCTACCCTCACGGCCCTCATCGACGCGGCAGCTACTCGCCAACCCATTCCCACCCAATCTTCGGCTCCAACCATTGATAAAGTCGGCGTGAAAGCGCCCGCCGCGCCCACCGCTGCCCCCGCCCTGCGGGTGGTGCGCGGCGTGGTGGTGCGCGGCGACGCTCTGGTGCTGGGCCAGCGCCAGGAAGTGCCCTGGTGGAACGGCAGCGCCCGCCCCTACGGCCTGCCCCAGGCCAAGCCGCATGTCACGCGCTTCGTGCCGGGCTTTGCGGGCCGCGGCCTCACCGACGACCTAGGGCCGATGACCGATTCGCTGCGCCAGCGCAACGTGGTGGCTCTAAGCCACAACTACGGCCTCTGGTACGAGCGCCGCCGCGACGACCACGAGCGCATCCGGCGCATGGATGGCGAAACCTGGGCCCCGTTTTACGAGCTGCCCTTCGCCCGCAGCGGCCAGGGCCAGGCCTGGGACGGGCTGAGCAAATACGACCTCACCAAATACAACAAATGGTATTGGAGCCGCCTGGCCCAATTTGCCGACCTAGCCGACCACAAGAGCTTAGTGCTGCTGAATCAGCATTATTTCCAGCACAACATCATCGAGGCCGGCGCGCACTACGCCGACTTCCCGTGGCGGCCGGTCAACAACATCAACAACACCGGCTTTCCCGAGCCCGCCCCCTACGCCGGCGACAAGCGGATATTCATGGCCGAGCAGTTTTACGATGTAACTGATGCCACGCGCCGGCCGTTGCACCGCGCTTTTATTCGGCAGAATCTCAACAACTTCGCCGGCAAGTCAGGCGTCGTGCATCTCATCGGGGCCGAGTTTACGG
This sequence comes from Hymenobacter sp., assembly GCF_035709525.1. Classification (GTDB taxonomy): domain Bacteria; phylum Bacteroidota; class Bacteroidia; order Cytophagales; family Hymenobacteraceae; genus Hymenobacter. The sequence goes on from NZ_DASTEP010000062.1 coordinate 4,598, forward strand.
GGCCGCTGGCGTTCGTGCAGTTCTGGCTCGATACCATTAAGGAATGGGAAGCCGAAACCGGCCAGCACCCGCTCATCGCCCTCAGCACCACCAAGGACGTGCAGGACGCCATCCTGGCCGACCCGGCCCGCGCCGCCGTGGTCGATATCATCGACATCAATTACTGGCACTACCAGTTCAACGGCACGGCCTACGCCCCCCTAGGTGGCCAAAACCTGGCCCCGCGCCAGCATGCCCGCCTCACGCCGCCCAAGCGCAGCTCGTTCGAGCAGGTGTACCGGGCCGTGCGTGAGTACCGCCAGCAATTCCCCGATAAAGCTGTGCTGTACTCGGCCGATGGCTACGATGCCTTCGGCTGGGCCACGCTGCTGGCGGGCGGCTCGCTGGCGAGTGTGCCCCGTGTGGCCGACGCACGCTTTGCCGCCGCCATAGCTGGCATGACGCCGCTAGAGCTGCCCGGCAAGCCCGCCAACCAGTGGGCCATCGGCGATGGCAAAACCGGCCTGCTAGTGTACCGCGAGGGTGCAACTGCTACGCAAGTAGACCTAGGAGCCTTGAGCGGCACCTTCTTGGTGCGCCTCATCAACCCCAAAACCGGGGCGCTGACAGACACGAAAGAGACCGTGAAAGGCGGCAAAACGGCCACGCTAAGCAAGCAAGGCGACGGGGCCGAAGTGGTTTGGCTGGTGAAGAAGTAAACAAGTTTTACCGCAGATTTTCTCAGGATTAAAAGCAGGGCTCTCAGCGAAAAACTCTGCAAGGCCCTGTGGGAAAAGCTCCTGATTTTACCGGCAAGCTCACTGTTAATTGAGCCAGTGTATGAAAACAAGCCTTTTGCTCGCGCTGCTTACCCTCGCTACCGCCGCCCAAGCCAAGGTGGTGCTGCCCCGTGTGCTAGGCCACAACATGGTATTGCAGCGCGACAAGCCGGTGGCCATCTGGGGCACGGCCGCGCCGGGCGAAGCGGTGGCCGTGCAGTTTGGCCCCCAAAACCCGCGTACTGTGGCCGATGCTGCCGGCCATTGGCAGGTGATGCTAAAACCGCTCGCCGCCTCGGCCACGCCGGCCGACCTTACGATTAAGGGCAGTAATACCATCGTGCTGCACAACGTTTTGGTGGGCGAAGTGTGGCTGGCCTCGGGGCAGTCGAACATGGAGTACACCATGCGCAAGAGCAGCAAAGCGACGCTGCCGCCCGGCGCCGACACTACCGCCCTGCACGAGCTAGACCGCGCCCACGCCCCGGCCATCCGCATTTTTCTGGTCAATCGCAAGGAGCTGGCCAAGCCCGACTCGCTGCACCGCGGCTGGAGTGTGGCCCAGGACTCAGCCCTGCGCTCGTTTTCGGCGCCGGCGTATTTCTTCGCCAAAGAGCTGCACCAGAAGCTTGGCGTGCCAGTGGGCGTGGTGTCGTCGGCAGTGCCGGGCAGCCGCATCGAGCCCTGGATTGCGGCCGAGGCATTCCAGCAAGACCCCGCTTTTGCGGGCCGGAAAGTAGACGGCGACCCGGCTAAATTTTACGAGCCGATGATACGGCCACTCGCGCCCTTCGCGCTGCGGGGCTTTTTGTGGTACCAGGGTGAAAGCAACTGCTTTCTGGCCGAAACACGCACCTACACCCAAAAAATGCGCCTGCTCATTCAGAGCTGGCGCGCCGCTTGGCACGACGCCAAGCTGCCGTTTTACTACGTGTCGCTGGCCCCGTTTAAGTACTCTGAATCGAAAGACAACAAGGGCACGATAACCACCGAAACGCTGCCCCGCTTCCGCGAGGCGCAAGAGGCTGTGCTGCAAGTGCCGCGCACAGGCCTCATCGTGACAACCGACCTGGCTACCAAGCTCGACGACATTCACCCGCCTTACAAGTGGGAAATCGGCCGCCGCCTGGCCCTGCTGGCCCTGGCCGACACCTACCGACAGCCTGCCGCGCCGGCTTCGCCGGTGTTCCGCCGCTTGTCGGTGCGGGGCGGCGTCGCCACCGTGGCCTTCACCGCTAGCGCGCCGCTTGTCAGCAAGGATGGCCAGCCACTTACCGATTTTACTATTGCGGGGGCCGATGGCGTGTTTGTGCCCGCCCAGGCGCGCATCGAGGGCCAGCAAGTGCTGGTGTCGGCGGCGGCCGTGCCGCACCCGGTGGCCGTACGCTTCGGCTGGCACGAGGCCGCACAGCCTAATCTGTTTTCGGCGGCGGGTCTGCCCGTGCGGCCGTTTCGGACTGACCGCGCGCGGTAGAGGGCGCGATGGCGCGGGGCTGTGCCCCGTGCCGATTATTCGCGGGCCTCTGGCCCGCACGTTAGGACACCTAGAGCCAGCACTTCAATACCGTTAAACACTCACTTAACAACCTCCTAGCGTGCGGGCCAGAGGCCCGCGAATAGTCGGCACGGGGCACAGCCCCGCGCCATCATCCTCCCTAATTCCCGCCCATGCCTCACCCTACCCTTTCCCGCCGCGATTTCCTAGGTGCTGGCTCGCTGCTGCTGGCTAGCCTACTGCTGCCGCAAGCCAGCCAGGCCGCCAAGCCCAAGAGGCTGACTTATAAAATTGCCGTGGTCGACCTCATGATACTGAAGCGCCAAAAGCTCGGGGCGCTCCAGCTCACGAAGGACATCGGGGCTGATGGTGTGGAGATAGACATGGGCGGCCTGGGCCAGCGCGACACCTTCGACAATCAGCTGGCCAACCCTGAAATCCGGCAGCAATTTATTGATAAGGCCAAGGAGTTGAACCTGGAAATCTGCTCACTGGCCATGACCGGGTTTTACGCACAATCGTTTGCCACGCGGCCCACCTACGAGCGTATGGTGCAGGACTGCTTCGATACGATGAAGGCGCTTGGAGTGAAGGTCGCCTTCCTACCCCTAGGCACGCAGGGCGACCTGCGTAAAAACCCCGAGCTACGCCCTGCCATTGTGGAGCGCTTGAAAGTGGTGGGCCGCCTGGCCCAGAAAGCGGGCGTAGTGGTGGGCATCGAAACCGCGCTCGACGCCACTGGCGAGGTGGCGCTGCTCAAGGAAATCGGCTCGAAGCACATCCAGATTTATTTCAACTTCTCAAACCCACTTAAAGAGGGCCGCGACCTCAACCAGGAATTGCGCATCCTGGGCCGCAAGCGCATCTGCCAGATGCACGCCACCGATGAGGACGGCGTATGGCTGCAAAACAACACGCGGCTTGATATGCAGAAGGTCAAGCAGACGCTGGCCGATATCGGCTGGCAGGGCTGGCTGGTGATTGAGCGCTCGCGCGATGCCACCGACCCGCGCAACGTGAAGAAGAATTTTGGGGCCAATGCAGCGTATCTGAAGTCGGTTTTTCAGGGTTGAGGCTGGGCCCTGTAGTGTAGCATACTAGCCGATACCGGGCCGCTGGCCGGGAGCTATTGGGGGCGCTTCCGGGGCTGAATAACAAGCTGAATAGCTAGCCGGGAACGATTTAGTGCGCTGATTGCTTGTGCGCTAAACAATGAGCAAGCACTCACTTTTGCCTCACATTACCCCAGTGTTTTGATGCTAATTTCCTACAATAACTTGGCAAAAACAAGTATCACGTTCCTTTCATATAGCCGCTAAATTCGTGTCGTAATCCTGGTAGTGTCTTTACCCGTCCAAAACCTACGCCACGCATGTTTTTCTCGTTTCGCCCTTTGCTGCTAGCCGCTTTGCTGAGCGTTGCCGGGGCCACTACTGCCGCCGCGCAGGAGCAGCCCGCCGAAAGCAAGGAAGCCGCCTACACCCGCACTGTAAACGAGCGCGCCGCCAAAATCGTGGCCACGCTAGGGCTACCCGACGAGGCCAAAAGCCTGAAAGTACGCGACGTAATCGCCGGCCAGTACCGCGCACTCAACACGGTGCACGAAGCCCGCAAAACCCAGCTCGCCGCCCTCAAGGCACAGCCCAAAGACGACCAAACCGAGGCCGCTACCAAGAAAGTAGAAGCCCAGGCTACCGCCGCCCTCGACAAGCTGCACGGCAAGTACCTCAAGCAGCTCGGCCGCTACCTCACGCCCGCGCAGGTAGACCAGGTGAAGGACGGCATGACGTACCGCGTGCTGCCCATCACGATGACGGCCTACGCCGACATGCTGCCCGACCTCACCGCCGCGCAAAAAGCCCAAATGCTGGCCTGGCTTACCGAGGCCCGCGAGCACGCCATGGACGCCAGCACTTCGGAGGAAAAGCACAAGTGGTTTGGCAAGTACAAGGGCCGCATCAACAACTACCTCTCGGCCGCCGGCATCGACATGAACCAGGCCGGCAAAGACTGGCAGGCGCGCATCGCGGCCCGCAAGGCGGCCGCTGCGCCGACCACCAACTAGCCCGGCCCGCTGGCCGGCCCTACCCTCGCTACTCTCTCTACTAAAACCTTCAGTTTCACCCACCAAACTGTATATGGCTCACTCTCTACCCTCGCGCCGCCGCCCGGCTGGTGCCACTCATTCCCGCCTGGCGGCCGCGCTGCTGGCCAGCAGCGCCCTGCTCGGGGCGCAGGCCGCACAGGCGGCCCCGGTAGCCGGCGGCGGCAAGCCCGCCAACGTGCTCGTGGCCTTCAAGGGCCGGGTAGTCGATGCCAAGGGCCAGCCCCTGCCGGGCGTGACGGTGCTCATCAAGGGCACCAAAACGGGCACCAGCACCGATGCCAACGGCATCTTCAATTTCAACCTGCCCACGGGCAAGGAGGTGTTGATTTTCAGCTTTGTAGGCTACAAAACCAAGGAGATGGCCGTGGACGGCCGCTCGACGCTGGACGTGAGCCTGGAGGAAGACGCCGCCGCCCTCGACGACGTGGTGGTAGTGGGCTACGGTGCCCAGGCCCGCTCCACTCTCACCGGGGCCGTGGCCACGGTAGACATGAAGCAGATTCAGGACTTGCCGGTGGGGAGCCTCTCGGCTACGCTGCAAGGCCAGATGCCCGGCGTGGGCGTGTCGGGCGGCACCAGCCGCCCCGGCCAGCCCGCCCAGATTACGGTGCGCAACCCCAACTCGCTGGCCAAGGACGGGCCGCAGGGTGTGGGCCCGCTCTACGTGATTGACAACGTAGTGCGCTCGGTCGACGACTTCAACATCCTCGACCAGTCGGAGGTAGAGTCCATCTCGGTGCTGAAGGACGCTTCGGCGGCCATCTACGGCGCGCGCGGCGGCCAGGGCGTTATCCTGGTAACCACGCGGCGCGGCAAGGTCGGCGCGCCGCAGCTGAGCTACAGCGGCTCGGTGGGCGTGGCCGATGCCACGATGCTACCCAGGATGATGAGCGGCGTGCAGCACGCACAGTACCTCAACGACTACAACACGGTGGGCGGGATGCAGCCTTCCAACGCGGCCATCTACACCCAGGACGAGCTCGACCATTTTGCTGCCAACAACACCAACTGGCTGAAGGAAGCTTGGCAGCCAGCCGTAACGCAGCGCCACGCCCTGAACATGAGCGGCGGCACCGACCGGGTAACGTACTTTGCCAGCGCTACTTACAACAAGCAAAACGCCAACTTCGACAACATCAACTCCGACCGCTGGACGTACCGCGCCAGTGCCGACGTGAAAGTGGCCCGCGGCCTGAAGGCGGCCCTCTCGGTGAGCGGCGGCCTGGGCCAGTCGCGCATGTACTTCCTCAAGCAGGGCAATGAGAACATCGAAAACGACATGAAGAGCTTGCTCTATACGCCGCAGTGGGCGCCCATGTACGTGAATGGCCTGCCTGTTTACCTTTCTACCGGCACGGGCTTCGATGCGTTCCACTTCTTCGAGGTGCAGCGGTCCGACAACTTTACGTCGCAGCGCAACTCGCTGCTCAACGTGCAGGCTAGCGCCGAATACGAGCTGCCGTTCTTAAAAGGCCTGCGCGCCCGGGTGGTGTTCAACAAGAACATGAACAACATGTTTGGCAAGCAGTATGGTACCAAGTACAACGTGTACCAGCTCGCGATGCGCGGCGACCACAAGCACATTTACGATGGCGACGTCATCAAAACCGTGACGCTGAACAACGGCGACCGGGTGCGCCTCAACCCGTCGTACAGCGACAACTACCAGCTCAACGGCTACCTCTCTTACGACAATCAGTTTGGTAAGCACCACGTGTCGGCGCTGGCCTTTTTCGAGCAGCAGGAAACCCATACCGACCTGACGACGGCTATGCAGGAGGGCGTCATTATCGGCGGCCTGCCCAATATGAGCAGCGCCACCGGAGCCTATACGGCCACCGAAGTAGAAACCGAATCGGGCGTACTCTCCTACGTGGGCCGCCTCAACTACGACTACGCCAACAAGTACCTGCTCGAATTTACGATTCGCCGCGACGGCTCGACCCGCTTCGCGCCCGAGTACCGCTTCGGCACGTTCCCGGCGGTGTCGGCCGGCTGGGTAATTTCGGAAGAGCCCTTCTTCAAGAACAACATCCGCGTGGTGGATTTCCTGAAGGTGCGCGGCTCGCTGGGCTTTCTGGGCACCGACAACACCAAGTCGTACAACTGGCAAACCAATTACTCGCTGGCCACGGGCAAGGGCGCGGTATTTGGCGGCAACGGCGACCGGCCGCTCGTGTTTATGGCCAACAACGCGCTGGCCAACCGCGCCGCCCGCTGGGACAACATCACGAAGTACAACGCGGGTATCGACGCGCGCTTCCTCGGCAACCGCCTCTCGCTGACCGTAGACGGGTACTACGACCACGCCTACAACATGCTGACGGCCCTGTCGGGCTCGGCCCCGCTGCTGATTGGGGCGGCGCTGCCGTCCGAAAATTTCGGGATAATCAACGGCTTTGGCACCGAGGTATCGGTGGGCTGGAACGGCCGCATTACCCGCGACCTCTCGTTTCGCCTCAACTCATTCTTTACCTGGAACGACAACAAACAGGTGCGCGTAGACGTGCCCCGCGGCCAGGTGGGCACCTTCCTCGACCCCACCGGCCGGTCGAGCGACCCAGGCGTACTGGGCTACCGCTACCTGGGCATGTTCCGCACCGATGACGATGTCAATGCCTTTTTTGCCGCCAACCCCAAGCTCAACCGCCAGAAGTACCTTTTTGGGCAGGAGGCGAAGCCGGGGATGCTGTATTACGAAGATATCCGCGGCCTCAAGAATGCCGATGGCACCTACGGCGAGCCAGATGGCGTCATTACCGACGCCGACGTGGAGTACCTGACGCCCAAGGCCAGCAACCACTACAGCGTGGGCTTCAACCCCAGCATCACCTACAAGTCGCTCAGCATTTCGGCCACGATGGGCATCGCCTGGGGTGGCCAGGCCACGGTAGAAGGCTCGGCCCGTAGCCGCGCCACTACCACCGCCAACCGCCCCGAATTCTGGGCCGACCACTGGACGCCCACGAATACCAACGCCTCGATGCCTGCGCCCTACTACACCGCTACTTACGATGTAACGTCGTCGTTCTGGTTCCGCAGCTCGCTGTCGGCGGGCGTGCGCAATGCCAACGTTTCCTACACCATCCCCACGGCCCTCACCAACCGCATCAGCGTGAGCAACGTGCGCGTGTTCTTCCAGGCTACCAACCTCTTCAACTTCTTCAACCCCTACAGCTACAAAGACTACGTGGGGGCTTACGACGCCTACCCCACCCTGCGCACGCTGTCTTTTGGCTTGAACGTCGGCCTGTAATCTCCTTCCCACCCGCCTCATGAAATATATTACTCTCGCCACGCTGGGCCTGGGCCTCGGGGCCACCTTTTTGCTGGGCAGCTGCGAAAGCGTGCTGGACAAGCAAAACCTGGCCGCCGTCGAAGGCAGCCTTATCTACAACGACTCGACGCTGGCCAACCTCAGCCTCAACTACATCTACGACCAGAATTTACCCAACTGGTTTGGGCAAAGCTCCATCGGCTTCGGCAACCCCACCGGCCTTTCCGACGAGTCGTATTCCGACAACGCCTTTATGCAGGGCACCGTGCAGCAGTCTGATGTGACGGACTTTGGCACGGGCCTGAGCAAGGACAACAACTACGGTAAGATTCGCACCATCAACATGTTCATTCGGGACGTGCGGGCGGGCTCTTTGCCGCAGGGCACCAAAAACCGCCTGATTGGGCAGGCGCAGTTTTTCCGCGCCTGGCGCTACTTCGACCTCGTGCGCCTCTACGGCGGTGTGCCGCTGGTGTTCACCCCGCTCAACGGCGTAGGCAACGAAGCCCGCGACCTCACCTACCTGCCCCGCAACACCACCACCCAAACGTTTGCCGCCATCACGGCCGACCTCGACTCGGCCGCCGCCGTGCTACCCGGCAAGTGGGCCGCGTCCAGCGACTGGGGCCACATCACCAAAGGGGCCGCGCAGGCCTTCAAGGGCCGGGCGCTGCTCTACGCGGCCAGCCCGCAGTTCAACCCCTCCGACAACACCGCCAAGTGGCAGGCTGCCTACGACGCCAACGTGGCCGCCCGTACCACGCTCGTGGCCAACGGCGCCCGCCTGCACGCCTCTTACGACCAGCTATGGTTTCAGGAAAGTGGCAACCCGGAGGCCGTGATGGTGACCGGCTACAACACCTCCTCCGGCGACCAGACCAAGAAGAACAACCAGTACGACAACGCGACCCGCCCGGCCTATACCGGCACCAGCGGCGGCTCGAACCTGCCCAGCTGGGATATGGTGAAGGCCTACCCCATGCTCGATGGCAAGAAGCCCGGCGACGCCACGTCGAAATACACTTACAGCGACCAGCAGTTTTATAAGAACCGCGACCCGCGCTTCGACAAAACCATTGCCTACAACGGCTGCACTTGGCCCCTGAACGGCAACACCGGTTACCGGCTCTGGACGTACTACAACGGCACCACCAGCGTGGAGCCTTCCAAGGCCAGCAATACCAGCTTTTACACCCGCAAGGCCATCAGCCCCACCGCCGGCGTCAGCGATGCCGTGTTCGTCGGCACCGATTGGATTGAGATTCGCTACGCCGAGGTGCTACTCAACGTAGCCGAAGCCGCCTGCGGCCTCAACAACCTCACCGAGGGCTACACCCAACTGAAAGCCCTGCGGGCGCGGGCCGGCATCGAAGCGGGCACCGATGGCAACTACGGCCTGAAAGCAGGCATGACCCGCGCCGAAATGTTCGACGCCATTCTTTACGAGCGGCAATTGGAGTTTGCCTTCGAGGGCAAGCGCTTCTGGGATTTGCGCCGCTGGAACAAGCTCGACGACGTGCTGAACGGCAAAAAGCGCAAGGGCCTCACCATCACATTTAAGGCGACTACCGCCGTGCCGGCCAACACCTTCGCCGCTACCCGCGATGGCCTGAACCTCGATAACCTGTACGCCAATAACTTCACCATTACGGTGAAAGACGTCGATACCAAATATTTCCTCAACTGGCGGGAGCAGGAGTACGCTTTCTTCGGTATCCCGCAGGCGGCCATCGACAACAACCCCAAGCTGCTGCAAAACAACAAGTGGAACGGCTCCTTTGACCCGTTGCAGTAGCATGGCCCTCGTTAGCTTAACTTAACTCCTTGTTTCCGAATGCGTCGCTACCCAACCGGGGTAGCGGCGCATTGCTGTGTTGGGGCCTCTGTCTGTCCCTTTTCCTTTCACCTGCTGCGGCGTGCCGTAGCTTAGCCAGCCTATGTTTAGTTTATCCGGAAAGAAAGCCGTCGTCACGGGCGGCGGCAGCGGCATTGGCCGCGCCATTGCGCTGCTCTTCGCCCGTCAGGGCGCGGAGGTGCACATCATTGAGCTGAGCGCCGAAGCCGGCCAGCCAGCCGCCGATGAGATTCGGGCGGCGGGCGGCACGGCTCACGTGCACGCCGCCGACGTGGCGCAGCAGGCGCAGGTAGTGGCCGCGTTCCAGGCCATCGGCCGGGTCGATGTGCTGGTGAATAACGCGGGCATCGCCCACGTCGGCAACGTGGAAACGACCGCCGAGGCCGACTTCGAGCGCGTGTACCAGGTCAACGTGAAGGGCGCGTACAACTGCCTGTTTGCGGCCGTGCCGCTGATGAAGGCGCACGGCGGCGGGGCCATCGTGAACCTGGCCAGCATCGCGGCGCACGTGGGCCTCACCGACCGCTTCGCGTACTCGATGAGCAAGGGGGCGATATTCGCCATGACCTTGTCGGTAGCGCGCGACTTTTTGGGTAGCAATATTCGCTGCAACAGCATCTCGCCGGCGCGGGTGCACACGCCCTTCGTCGATGGCTTCATCGCCAAAAACTACGCCGGCCGCGAGGAGGAAATGTTTGCCAAGCTCTCGGCCAGCCAACCCATCGGCCGCATGGGCACGCCCGACGAGGTAGCGGCGCTGGCGCTTTATTTGTGCTCCGACGAAGCTGGCTTCGTGACCGGCTGCGACTACCCGCTCGATGGCGGGTTTATCAAACTGAATACCTGATTTTAGTGCTTGGTTGGTAGTGCTTAGTACTTAGCAACAAGCCTTTTATGCTAAACATCAGCACCCTAAAAGTACCAACTAAGCACCAAGCACTACCAACCAAGTACTAAACCCTATGAAGCTCATCCGCCACGGCCAGCCCGGCCACGAAAAACCCGGCGTGCTCATCGCCGACCAGCGCTACGACGTGTCGGCCTTCGGCCAGGACTACACCGAAGAATTCTTCGCCACCGACGGCCTGAATCGGCTCGCCGATTTTCTGAAACAGCACGAAGGCCAGCTGCCCCCGGTAGCCGACGCCGAGCGCCTGGGCCCGCCCGTGGCCCGGCCCTCCAAAATCCTGTGCATCGGCCTCAACTACGCCGACCACGCCCGCGAAACCGGGGCCACGCCGCCCGCCGAGCCGGTGCTGTTCATGAAATCGACTACCTCGTACATCGGGCCGAACGACGCGATTACGATTCCTAAAAACTCGGTAAAAACCGACTGGGAAGTGGAGCTGGCCGTAGTAATCGGCAAGCGCGCTTCTTACGTAGAAGAGGCTGATGCCGAAAGCTATATCGCGGGCTACGTGCTGCACAATGACGTGAGCGAGCGCGAGTTTCAATTGGAGCGCAGCGGCACCTGGGACAAGGGCAAGGGCTGCGATACCTTCGCGCCGGTGGGCCCGTTTCTGGCTACGCCCGACGAGCTGGGCGACCTCAACAACCTGCGCCTCTGGCTGAAAGTGAACGGGCAGATGATGCAGGACGGCAACACCTCGAACCTCATTTTCAAGGTGCCGTTTCTCATCTCTTACCTCAGTCAGTTTATGACGCTGCTGCCCGGCGACATCGTGTCGACGGGCACGCCGGCCGGCGTGGGCCTGGGCTTCAAGCCGCCCGTGTACCTCAAGCCCGGCGATGTGGTCGAGCTGGGCATCGACGGGCTGGGAACATCACGCCAGGAAGTGAAAGCGTATGGCCAGGATTGATGCCCACCAGCATTTCTGGCTGTTTGACCCCGAGCGCGACAGCTGGATAACCGACGACATGGCCGCCATCCGGCGCGACTTTCTGCCCGATGATTTGCAGCCCATTTTAGCGCAGCATCGCCTCGACGGCTGCGTGGTGGTGCAAAGCGACCAGACGCCAGCCGAAAACGTGTTTCAACTAGCTAATGCCGACGCGCACGCCTTCGTAAAGGGCGTAGTGGGCTGGGTCAATTTGCAGGCCGACAACGTGGCCGAGCGGCTCGACTACTACCGGCAGTTCGCCAAGCTGAAAGGCTTTCGGCACGTGCTGCAAGGCGAGCCCGACCGCGCGCTGATGCTGCGCCCGGCTTTCCAGCGCGGTATCGCCGAGTTGGGGCCGCGCGGCTTCACCTACGATTTGCTGATACTGCCCGACCAGCTCGGCTACGCGGCCGAGCTGGCGGCGGCTTTCCCCAACCAGCCGTTCGTGGTCGACCACATCGCCAAGCCGCCCATCCGGGCCCAGGAAATCGACGCCTGGATGCGCGACATCCGGGCGCTGGCCGCGCACGAAAACGTGTGCTGCAAAGTCTCGGGCATGGTGACCGAGGCCGACTGGCAGCACTGGGAACCGGAGGATTTTCGGCCCTACCTCGACGTAGTGTTTGCCGCCTTTGGCCCGCAGCGCGTGCTCTACGGCTCCGACTGGCCGGTGTGCAACGTGGCCGGCGGCTACGCCCGCGCCATCAGCATCTTAGAGGACTATATGCGCCCGTTTTCGGCCGCCGAGCAGGCGCTGTTCTGGGGCGATAATGCGGTGCGGTTTTACGGGCTGGCGGTTTAGCGGCTGGTAGTCCGTTGGTCATGCTGAGCGCAGCGAAGCATGACAGACGCCAGCATGGCCAACGTCAATAAATACTCTCTTACAAAATGGATTTACAGCTTCAGGATAAAGTAATTATCGTCACGGGCGGGGCCAAGGGCATCGGCGAGGGCATCGTGCGGGTGCTGGCCCAGGAGGGCGCCATTCCGGTCATCATCGGCCGCAACGCCGCCGACAACCAGCAGACCGTGGCCGCCGTGGCGGCCGCCGGCGGCCGGGCCGGGCAGGTGGCCGCTGAGCTCGCCGACCCCGCCGAGTGCGCGCGCGCCGTGGAGGCCGTGGTGGCGCAGTTCGGCCGCATCGACGGGCTGGTAAACAACGCCGGCGTGAACGACGGCGTGGGCCTGGAAAGCGGTAACTACGAAGACTTTATGCGCAGCCTGCACCGCAACGTGGTGCATTACTACCTCATGGCCCACCACGCCTTGCCGGAGTTAATAAAGTCGCAGGGCACCATCGTCAACATCACCTCCAAAACGGCCGAAACCGGCCAGGGCAACACCTCGGCCTACGCCGCCGCCAATGGCGGGCGCAACGCCCTCACCCGCGAGTGGGCCGTGGAATTGCTCAAGTACAACATCCGCGTAAACGCCGTGATGGTGGCCGAAAGCTGGACGCCCGCCTACGAAACCTGGATTCAAACCCTGCCCAACCCCGAGGAGAAACTGCGCGAAATCACCAGCAAAATTCCGCTCGGCAACCGCATGACTACCGCCGAAGAGCTGGCCAACACCACGGCTTTCCTGCTTTCACCGCGCAGCAGCCACACCACCGGCCAGATTGTCCACGTCGATGGCGGCTACGTGCACCTCGACAGGGCGCTGGCGAATGCCTAGTTGAGTTTTGAGTTATGGGTTTTGAGTTCTGAGTTTTCTCATTCAACTCTACTCTTAAGCATAACTCAAAACTCAAAACTTAGAACTCAAAACTCAACAAAGTGAACACCCTAGTTTGCACTGAGCCCGGCCACTTCTCTTACGAAAGCCGGCCGGCCCCGACGCCCGCGCCCGGCCAGGCCTTGCTTAAAATTCGCCGCATCGGCATTTGCGGCACCGATTTGCACGCCTTTGAGGGCACGCAGCCGTTTTTCAATTACCCGCGGGTGCTGGGCCACGAGCTGGCCGGCGAGCTCGTAGACGCGGGCGGCGCTCAGGGCTTTGCCGTGGGCGAGGCCGTTACGTTTATCCCCTACTTCAGCTGCGGCACCTGCATCGCGTGCCGCCGGGGGCTGCCCAATTGTTGCACCCGCATCAGCGTGTGCGGCGTGCACGTGGATGGCGGCATGGCCGAGCTGCTGGCCGTGCCGGCCGACTTGCTGGTGCACGGCGAGGGCCTCAGCTACGACGAGCTGGCCTTGGTAGAGCCGCTGGCCATCGGGGCGCACGGCGTGCGCCGGGCCGGCGTGCAGCCCGGCGAGGTGGTGCTGGTAGTGGGTGCGGGGCCCATCGGGCTGGGTATTATGGAGTTTGCCCGCATCGCGGGCGGGCAGGTTATCGCACTGGATATCAACGAGCAGCGCCTGGCTTTCTGCCGCGAAAAGCTGGGCGTGGCGCAGACACTCAACGCCCTCGCGCCCGACGTGCGCGAGCAGCTGGCCGCGCTTACGGGCGGCGACATGCCCACGGTGGTCATCGACGCCACGGGCAGCCAAAAAGCTATTTTGGGCGCGTTTCAGTACCTGGCCCACGGCGGGCGCTTCGTGCTGGTGGGCTTGCAAAAGGGCGACATTAGCTTTTCGCACCCCGAGTTTCACAAGCGCGAGGCTACCCTAATGAGCAGCCGCAATGCTACCCGCGAAGACTTTGAGCACGTTATCCGCTCGATGAAGCAGGGCCTGGTAAACCCGGCTACGTATATCACGCATCGCGTTGGTTTTGAGCAGGTAAAAGACGAGTTTGCGAGCTGGCTCGACCCGGCCACTGGCGTCATTAAGGCGATGGTATCCTTATAGTAGCGCGGACTTTCAGTTCGCGAGTAAATGCACTGAAACTCGCGGACTGAAAGCCCGCGCTACGTGGCGGTTTACCTTTGCAGCCTTATTTCCCTCCGACCACAAAATCAGGATGACTAATCTTCACGGCACCGGCGTCGCGCTGGTGACGCCCTTCACCGCCACCCACGAGGTGGACTACGCCGGCTGGCGCAACCTACTTGACTTCACCATCGCGGGCGGCGTCGAGTACCTGGTTATCAACGGCACCACGGGCGAATCGCCCACCACCACGGCCGCCGAAAAGACCGAGCTGCTGCGCATTGCCAAGGAGCACGTAGCCGGCCGCGTGCCGCTCGTGTACGGCATCGGCAGCAACGACACCGCCGCCGCCGAAGCGCTGCTGCACAGCACTGACCTGGAGGGCATTACGGCCATTTTGTCGGCCAGCCCGGCCTATAACAAGCCCAGCCAGGCCGGCATTGTGGCGCACTACCAGCGCCTGGCCGACGCCGCACCCCGGCCGCTACTGCTCTACAACGTGCCCGGCCGCACGGGCTCGAATATGAGCGCCGAGACTACCCTCACGCTGGCCGCGCACTCCAACATCATCGGCATCAAGGAAGCCAGCGGCAACGTGGAGCAGTGCCTCGCCATTTTGGCCCGCAAGCCGGCCGACTTCCTGTTTTTGAGCGGCGACGATATGCTGACGGTGCCGCTTATCGCCTGCGGCGCGGTGGGCATTATCACGGTGCTGGGCAATGCGTTTCCGCAAAAATTCGGCGATATGACCCGCGCCGCGCTGGCCGGCGACTTCACCCGCGCGCAGCAATTGCTATTTGATTTCGTGGCGCTCAACCCGCTCATGTACGAGGAGGGCAACCCCGTAGGCGTGAAGGCCGCGCTGGCTTTGCAAGGCGTGTGCGGCGGCGCGGTGCGCCTGCCGCTGGTGCCCGCCAGCGAAGGGCTGACAACCCGCATTAAAGCACTGCTGTAAAACGGAGTGGCACTCCGTTTCCGCGTTAGATAAGGCGTAACAACGCCAAACCGAGTGCCACTCCGTTTTACAATCCCAACTGCTCGCCTTCTGGCTGAGTAGTTGGGATTTACTATTTTTGCCAACCCTATGAAAGTAACCAAACTAACGGATACCATTTTCACCGTCGAAGACTTCCTGACCCGCCAGGAATGCCTTGACATGGTTATCAAAAGCGAAAACATTGGCTACGAGCTGGCCAAGGTGAACACGGCCAGTGGGGCTAAAGTCCGCACCGACATTCGCAACAACAGCCGCGCTTTTTACACTAGTGAGGAGCTAGCGCAGCAGCTTTGGGCGAAGCTCGAGCCGCTGCTGCCCGCGCCGCTCGCCAGCCTGGCTAATAGCACGGCCATCGGCCTGAATGAGCTGTTCCGCTTCTACCGCTACCAGCGCGGGCACCAATTTAAGGGCCACTACGATGAAAGCTACGTGCGCAACGAGCGCGAAGCCAGCTACTTCACTTTTATGGTATACCTCAACGACAACTTTCAGGGCGGCGACACCACCTTTCGGGGCTTGCGCGTGCAGCCGCGCCAGGGCATGGCGCTGGTTTTTCTGCACAGCCTCTACCACGAAGGCAGCGAGGTGACGCAGGGCGTGAAGTACGTGCTACGTTCGGATGTGATGTATCGCGTTGACATTTAACATTTAACAGTTATCAATTAACATTTAACAGCCCGTCTGACCTTCCTCTAAAAGGTTTCAGACGGGCTGTTAAATGTTAGTTGATAACTGTTAAATGTTCCGCTGCTCGGGCGCGAATGACTCGGCTTCCACAAAGATGCGCTTGAACTCGGGGTGCTTGGCGCGGATGGCTTTTTCAAGCCGGCCCACGGCATCTTCGACCTGCTGGGCCGAAAGGTCTTGCTGAAAGCGCACATCGAGCGCCAGAAAGGCCTCCGTGGGGCCGAGGTACATGGACAGTGGCGGGCGCAGGCTGCGCACGGCCGGGTCGGCCTGGGCCAGGGCTTGCAGGCTGGCCAGGGTAGCGGCATCAACGCCCTCGCCCACGAGCAGGCCACGGGTTTCCTTGAGCATGAACACGGCCATGCCAATGAGCAGCACGCCAATGGCAATGGAGGCGCTCCCGTCGAGGTAAGGATTATTGAGCAGGTGGCCGAAATACACGCCAGCCAGCGCGAAAAGCAGCCCCACGAGCGCGGCCAGGTCTTCGAGCAGAATGGCGTACACGGCCGGGTCGCGGCTGGCGCGCAGGGCGCTCCAGAAGCCCGCGTCGCCCCTGGTTTTGTTGAACTCGCGGAAGGCCAGCGAGCAGGCGATGCCTTCGAACAGCACGGCCAGGCCCAGCACCCAGTAGTTCCAGGTGGGGTCGGTGAGCGGGGCGGGGTTTTTGAGGTGAATCCAGCCTTCGTAGAACGACACCCCGCCACCCACCGCGAAGATGAGCACGGCCACTATCATCGTCCAGAAATACAGCTCTTTGCCGTGGCCAAACGGGTGCTCGGCATCGGCCGGCCGGGCCGCGCGCGAAAGGCCCAGCAGGATGAGCAGGCCGTTGCCGCTATCCACCAGCGAGTGGATGCCCTCGGAGAGCATGGCCGCGCTACCCGTGAAGAACGCGGCCGTAAACTTGGCCACGGCGATGGCGATATTGGCCCCGATGGCCCCGTACACGACTATTTTCGACGAACTACCCGCCATACTGCGAAGATGAGCTTTTGATGAGCCGTTGGGTACGCAACCCACCGGCAGGAGTTGCTGGGCGGGGAAGCCAGTCCGATTGGTTTTGCGCAATCATTTTGGTGACAATATTGTTATACCAGCACCCGGCGCATTGCCGGCCGGGCTCCTTTTCCTTCACCCGCTAGTAGGCGCGGGCGCGGCCCCGAGGCCGGCGCCGCGCGTTGTGTTTATGACAGACTTTGCATCGCAAGTGGCTTTTTCGGTTCTCGATTTGGCTGCCGTGGCCCAGGGCCACACCCCTACCGATACCTTTCGCAACAGCCTCAGCCTGGCCCAGCACGCGGAAAAGCTAGGCTATACCCGCCTTTGGGTGGCCGAGCACCACAACATGGCCGGCGTGGCCAGCTCGGCCCCGCCCGTGCTGATAGGCTATCTGGCGGGCGGCACCAGCACGCTGCGCGTGGGCTCGGGCGGCATCATGCTGCCCAACCACGCCCCGCTGGTGGTGGCCGAGCAGCTCGGCACACTGGCCTCGCTCTACCCCGGCCGCATCGACCTGGGCCTGGGCCGCGCCCCCGGCACCGACCAAACCACGGCCCGCGCCATTCGGGGCGCGCGCTTTGGGCAGGAGCAGGATTTTGGGCGCGACATCAAGCAGCTTCAAACCTACTTTTCGGCCGCTAACAGCACGAGTTCGGTGCGCGCCATTCCGGGCGAGGGGCTGGAGATTCCGATTTATATCCTGGGCTCCAGCACCGACAGCGCCTACCTGGCCGCCGCGATGGGGTTGCCCTACGCCTTCGCCAGCCACTTCGCGCCCGGCCAGCTGCTGGCGGCGCTCAACATCTATCGCCAGAATTTCCGGCCCTCGGCCGCGCTGGCCGCGCCCTACGTCATTGCCTGCGTGAACGTGATTGCCGCCGACACCGACGAAGAGGCCAACTACTTGTCCACCACGCTCAAGCAAATGATGCTGGGCGTGGTAACCGGCCAGCGCCAGCTGATGCAGCCGCCCGTGGCCGACATGAGCCAGCTGTGGGCGCCCGACGTGGAGCAGTACGTGATGCAAATGCTGGCGGCGTCGTTCATTGGCGGCCCGACCACGCTCAAAGACGACTTGGGCAGCTTTCTGGCCTTGACGCAGGCCAACGAGCTCATGGCTACCAGCCACATTTACAGCCACGAAGCGCGCCTGCATTCTTATAAGTTGCTGGCCGGGGTGATGCGTGAAATCGGGCAGGAGCGGGCCGTTGGCGAGCTGGCGATGTAGTGTAGCGCGGACGCTGTGAGTCCGCGAATGAAGGTAGCCTGCCTTGGCGTTATCGTTCGCGGGCTCACAGCGTCCGCGCTATTTGCCTACCAGCCGCTGGCTAGTACATCGGCGATGTGCATCGTTTTGATAGCTAGCTTCTCACGCTTGATGTACGCCTCCAAATGCATCAGGCAGCTGACATCCGTACTGACGATATAATCGGCCCCGGTGGCCAGCGCGTGCTCGACTTTTTGCTGCGCCATCGCCACCGAAATAGCTTCAAATTTGACCGCGAACGTGCCGCCGAAGCCGCAGCAGGTCGTGGTTTCAGCCATTTCGATGCGTTCGAGGCCGGGCACGGCGTCGAGCAGCCGCCGCGGGGCTTCCCGGATGCCGCACTCGCGCAAGGCCGAGCACGAGTCGTGGTAGGTGTAGCGGCCCGCGAGCCGCGCCTGCGGCACGGCCGCGATGCCCAGCACGTCGACCAGAAATTCGGTCAGCTCGTAGGTGCGCTGCTGCACCGCGCCGCACTGCGCGGCTTCGGGCGTATCGGCGAAGAGGTGCGAGTAGGCATTGCGCACCATGCCCACGCACGAGGCTGAGGGGCTCACCACGTAGCGCGGCGCGCCGCTGACCGGCGCAGCAAAATCGGCAAGAAACTTATTGGCAATATCGCGGCTTTCGGCTTTATAGCCAGCGTTATAGGCCGGCTGGCCGCAGCAGGTTTGGGCGGGATTGTAATGCACCTGGCAGCCCACGGCTTCGAGCACCTTCACCATATTGAGGGCGGTGTGCGGGTAAAGCTGGTCGACAAAGCAGGGAATAAAAATATCGACCTGGGGCGCGGCAGAAGGCATAACAAAAGCAAAAAACGGCAAAACCGGCGCAGCCGGCTCCGCAAAGAAAACGCCAACCCGCCTAATCGGCTTTTGCTACCAACGCCCCGGCGGCCGAGCCACCAGACGTAGCAGCACTGCCGCCGGGGCGGGGGCTCTTCTGGCAACAAGCGCGGGCGGGCTGCATCTTTGCCCACCCGCCCATGAACCGCCGCACGTTTCTACAAAATGCCAGTTGGCTGGCCGCCAGCTCTTTTATTAGCTTGCCCGCTGCCCACGCCGCCCCGCCCTACCCCGTGGTGCGGCCCGCCGTGGCCCAGCGCCGCTTTCGCAGCCGGGCGGTAGAGGCGGCCATCGCCGAGTTTGGGCAACGGGTGAAAGACCCGGAGTTAGCCTGGCTGTTTGGCAACTGCTTTCCCAATACCCTCGACACGACCGTGACGCCCGGCACCCGCGCCGGGCGGCCCGATACCTACGTCAGCGCGGGCGACATCGACGCCATGGGGCTGCGCGACAGCGCGGCCCAGGTGTGGCCCTACCTGGCTTTGGTGAAGCAGGACGCGCCGCTGCGCCAGCTCGTGGCGGGCGTCATCAACCGCCAGACGCGCTGCATCTTACAAGACCCGTATGCCAATGCGTTTTACAACGACCCCATCCGCGTGGGCGAGTGGAAAACCGACCTCACGGCCATGCAGCCCGGCATCCACGAGCGCAAGTGGGAAATCGACTCGCTCTGCTACCCCATCCGCCTGGGCTACCACTACTGGAAAACGACCGGCGACGAGCAGCCCTTCGACGCGCAGTGGCGGCAGGCCATAGCCCTGACTGTAAAGACCTTTCGCGAGCAGCAGCGCAAAGCCGGCCCCGGCCCCTACCACTTTCAGCGCGAAACCCCCAAGGCCACTGACACCCAGCCGCTGGGCGGCTACGGCTACCCGGTGCGCCCGTGCGGGCTCATCGCCTCGGCTTTCCGGCCCAGCGACGATGCCACGCTGCTACCTTTTCTGGTGCCCAGCAACTTCTTCGCCGTAGTCAGCCTGCGTCAGGCCGCGCTGATGCTCAACGACATCCACCACGACGACCAAGGCTACGCCGACCTCATGGCCCTGGCCGATGAAGTATCGGTAGCCCTGCGCCAGCACGCCATCATCACGCACCCCACGCACGGCCCGGTCTACGCCTACGAGGTCGACGGCTACGGCGGCCACGCACTGATGGACGATGCCAACGTGCCCAGCCTGCTGGCCCTGCCCTACCTCGGCGCGGTGCCCCTCACCGACCCCATTTACCAGAATACGCGCCGGCTGATACTCTCGGACTATAACCCATTCTTTTACAGAGGCGAAGCGGCCGAGGGCGTCGGCGGCCTGCGCGTGGGCGCGGACACAATTTGGCCCCTCAGCATCATTATGCGCGGCCTCACCAGCACCGATGACGCCGAAATCCGGGCCTGCGTGCAAGCACTGAAAGCCACCCACGCGGGCACCGGCTATATGCACGAGTCGTTTCACAAAGACGACCCCGGCAAGTTCACCCGCGCGTGGTTTGCGTGGGCTAATACGCTGTGCGGCGAGTTTTTGTGGAAGGTGTACAAGGAGCAGCCGCAGGCGCTGGGGTAGCGCGGGCTATATTTGGCAACTAATTTTCAGTTGCACCGGTTTATGTCTCAGCTCGACAAGCTCAAGGCCCGCATCTGCGCCAAGCCCAAGGACTTTACCTGGGATGAGCTAGTGAAGCTGCTGGCAGCTTACGGCTTTGACTCCTTGACAAAAGGCAAAACGGCCGGCAGTCGGCGGCAGTTTTACAACCCAACCACCCAGGTAGCTATTAGCCTGCACAAGCCGCACCCCGGCAACCTCCTCAAAGAATACCAACTCAAGGAAATTAGCGCCTTACTAGGCATTTGCTAATCCCTATCTCATTGGCACTTATGGAAAACGCGCTCGTTTACAAAGGCTACGTAGGCTCGGTGCAGTATAATGCAACCGACGAGGTATTTCACGGTAAAATCGAGGCTATCACGGACTTGGTAACCTTTGAAGCCGACTCGGCCAAGCAATTGCGCCCCGAGTTTGAGCAGGCCGTGGACGACTACCTGGCTCTGTGCGCGGCCGTGGGCAAAGCACCCGCTAAGACTTTCACCGGCAGCTTCAACGTGCGTATTGGCCCCGACCTACACCGCAGGGCAGCGCTGGTTTCGACGGGCCGGGGCATTAGTCTGAATCAATTGGTGAGCCAGGCCGTGAGTCAATTTGTAGCGCAGGCTGAATAGGCTGCTGCCCAAACGAGTTAGGCTGATTTCAGACCCCATTTATTCCGGCTTCCAGCCACTCATTTCCCGTTTTCGTTGTTAGCCTATTCAACGAAATCAACCCGTTTTACTTTGTCCGAATTAGTTTCTCCCCACGCCGAGCCCTACGCCATCGAAAAAGAGCTGCGCCGCGTGCAAAGCCTGCTCAAACTGGAGCAGGAAGAAGATTTAGCCCAGTTTAAGCTCAAAAACGCCAAGGCCACCATCCAGGAGCGGCAGCAGCGCGGGCTGACCTGGTACCCCGTCACCATCACGAGTGAAGACGTGGGCTTTGGCGGTAAGGTCGTGTTGGAATTGGAGCGGCCTGCCGGGCAGCAGGGGCTGCACCTGTTTCAGGTGGGTAAGAATGCCGCCCTGTTTGGCAACATCCCGGGCCGCGTGGCTACCGACCGGCCTACCCTCAGCGGGGTGATAACCAGCGTGCGGCGCAACAAGCTGACCCTGACGACCAGCAAGGAAGACCTG
This sequence comes from Hymenobacter sp., assembly GCF_035709525.1. Lineage (GTDB taxonomy): Bacteria > Bacteroidota > Bacteroidia > Cytophagales > Hymenobacteraceae > Hymenobacter. Next base: position 26,249 of record NZ_DASTEP010000062.1, read on the forward strand.
CCCGACTGGGTGAGCGAGGGCGGCAAGCTGGGCATCGACCTGACCTTTGACGAGGTGAGCTACCGCGAGATGGACTACGCGCTGGGCAAGGTGATGGGCGCCTACGGCGACCGCCTGACCGACCTGCGCGACATTTTGCTCGGGGCCAATCCCGCCCGCTTCCGCCAGGAAAAAGCCGACGACCTCTTCTACCCCAGCCCGCTCAATGAAAGCCAACTGGCCGCCGTGCGCCACGTGCAGGCCGCGCAGGATGTAGCCATCATTCACGGCCCGCCCGGCACCGGCAAGACGACCACGCTGGTGCAAGCCATCCTGGAAACCATCCGGCGCGAGCGGCGGGTGCTGGTGTGCGCGCCCAGCAACACGGCCGTGGACTTGCTCACCGAAAAGCTGGCCGAGCGCGGCGTCAACGTCATCAGGATGGGCAACCCCTCGCGGGTGTCGGACTTGCTCTTAGAGCACACCCTCGACGCGCAGGTGATGGCCCACAAGCGCTACGGCGAGCTGCGCAGCATGCGCCAAACTGCTGAGCAGTACCGAGAGGAGGCCGGCAAGCACGTGCGCCACTTTGGCTGGGAAGAGCGCGAGCAGCGCCGCCTACTGAAGGAGGAAGCGCGGGCGCTGCACCAGGAAGCCGACGGCCTGGAGCGCTACATCACCGAAGATTTGCTCGACCAGGTGCAGGTGATAACCTGCACGCTGGTGGGCGCGAGCAACCGCAACATTCGCCACCTCACCTACGAAACGGTGTTTATCGACGAGGCCGCCCAGGCCCTGGAGCCGGGCTGCTGGATACCCATCGCCAAGGCCAACCGCGTGGTGCTGGCCGGCGACCACCAGCAACTACCGCCCACCGTGAAAAGCGAGCGCGCCGGCGCGCTGCGCGAGACGCTGTTTGAGAAAGCCATCACCCGCCAGCCCGACGCCTCGCGGATGCTGACCGTGCAATACCGGATGCACGAGCAGATTATGCAGTTTTCGAGCGAGCAGTTCTACGATGGCCGCCTGGTAGCCGCGCCCACCGTGGCCCACGCCGGCCTCGACGCTTACGACCTGCAATTTGCCCCCGACCTACCAGTGGAGTTTCTCGACACGGCCGGCTTTGGGATGCAGGAAATCACCATCCCCGAAAGCCGCTCGACAGCCAACCCCGAGGAAGCCGACCTGCTGCTAAAGCGCCTGGCGCAGCTACTAGAGCCCTACGACCAAGCCGAGCACGAAAACGACCCGCTCAGCATCGGCGTCATCGCGCCCTACCGCGCCCAGATAAACTACCTCAAGGACGCGGTGGAAGAAAACGACGAGCTCAGCGGCCTGCTGTTGCACCGGCAGCTCAGCATCGGCACCGTCGATGCCTTTCAGGGCCAGGAGCGCGATATTATCGCCATCTCGCTCACCCGCAGCAATGCGCACGGCGAAATCGGCTTCCTCTCCGACATTCGCCGCATGAACGTGGCCATGACGCGGGCGCGCAAAAAGCTGCTGCTCATCGGCGACTCTTCGACGCTCGGGGCACACCCGTTTTACAAGGCGTTTCTGGACTACGTGGAGCGCGTGGGTGGTTACCGCACGGCGTGGGAGTTGCAGGAGTAGCGCCCTGTCCAGGGGCACCTCCCCCCCCGGCCCCCTCTCCAGAAAAGAGGGGGAGCCGACCACAAACAAGCATATTTTGAAAACAGAAGAGGCTTTCAGCGATGCTGAAAGC
>NZ_DASTEP010000063.1:0-63487 GCF_035709525.1 Hymenobacter sp.
GAGTTTCACCAGACCCCCCACCGCGTTTTCGTGCTGGGCGAGCTAACGGAAACCGATTTCCGCAAAACCAGCCCCGGCGGCATGTTCACCTCCAAAATCTACTTCGACGTGGACCGCTACCAGCCTATCTCCACGGCTCACCTCGCCGAAATCCTCCAGACCCAAACCTGGGCGGAATACGGCCGCTAAGCATACCTAGGCGCCCAGCAGCCCGCATCAGGCTGCCGGGCGCCTGCACAAAACCCCGCTTTCTGTCTGAAAACGCATTTTGTTTAGTTCTACAGGGTGCGAAGGGGCTGCAAAGAGAACCAAACCGATACAACGCACCACCCTTACCCCATGCGCCAGCCTACCCTCAATGCCACTGCTCAATCCCTCGTCCAGCGCGTCTGGGGCTACGCCACCGTGCTCCGCGACGACGGCGTGGGCTACGGCGACTACGTCGAGCAAATCACCTACCTGCTGTTTCTGAAAATGGCCGACGAGCAGGCCGGCGCGCCCAACGCCCCCGCCGTGCCCGAAGGCAAGGATTGGGAAAGCCTGCGCGCCCTCGAAGGCGACGCGCTGGAAGTGCAGTACCGCCACATCCTCACCGACCTGGGCAAGGAGCCCGGCATGCTGGGCGTCATCTTCAAAAAAGCCCAGAACAAGATTCAGAACCCTGCCCGCCTCAAGCACCTGTTGGTGCTGATAGACCGCGAAAACTGGTCGGGCCTGGGCTTCGACGTGAAAGGTGAGATTTACGAAGGCCTGCTGCAAAAAAACGCGGAGGACGTGAAGGGCGGCGCGGGCCAGTACTTCACGCCGCGCCCACTCATCCAGGCCATCGTGGAGGCCGTGGCGCCCACCCCGGGTCAGACCATCTGCGACCCGGCCTGCGGCACGGCGGGCTTCCTGCTGGTAGCCCGCGACTACCTCGTGGACACCTACGGTGCCGAGCTGGACCGCGAGCAGCTCCGGTTTCTGCGCGACCACACCTTCCACGGTACCGACATCGTGGACTCGGTGGTGCGCCTGGCCGCCATGAACCTCTACCTGCACGGCGTAGGCTCGACCGAGAGCCCGGTCAAAAACCAGGATTCGCTGCTCGCTGACCCTGGCGAGCGCTACGACTTCATTTTGGCCAACCCGCCTTTCGGCAAGAAAAGTAGCATCACGGTGATGAGCGAGGAAGGCCAGACCAGCAAGGACACGCTCAGCTACGAGCGCACCGACTTCGTGGCTACCACCAGCAACAAGCAGCTCAACTTCGTGCAGCACATCTACACGATTTTGAAAGTAGGCGGCACCGCCGCCGTAGTACTGCCCGATAACGTGCTCTTCGAAGGCGGCGCGGGCGAGACCATCCGTCGCAAGCTTTTGCAGGACTGTGACGTGCATACCCTGCTGCGTTTGCCCACCGGCATCTTCTACGCCCAGGGCGTGAAGGCCAACGTCATTTTCTTTGAGAAGCGCGCCGCCGCCGAGCAAGCCCAGACCCAGGCGCTGTGGGTGTACGACCTGCGCACCAACCAGCACTTCACGCCCAAAAGCAACCCGCTCACGCTAACCCACCTGCAAGACTTCATCGCGTGCTACGGCGCGCCCGGCCAGCGTGCCCAACGCCAGGAAACCGAGCAGTTTCACCGCTACGAGCTAGCCCAGCTGCTGGCCCGCGACAAGGTGAACCTCGACATCTTCTGGCTAAAAGACGATGCGCTGGAAGACAGCGCCACCCTGCCCGCGCCCGATGTGCTGGCCCTGGAAATCACCGAGAACCTGCAAGTCGCGCTGGCGCAGTTCGCGAGCATCGCCGAAGAACTAGAAGTAGAAGCTTAGGGGAGTTGGAGCACGTTTTAGGTAGTATACCTTGGCTGCGCTCCCCTGAGCAGGCTACTTAGGAACTGTAAGTGGTATAGACACTTGGCGACACTTTGTTGCCTGGAATTAGGCAAGCCACCACGTAGTCGGGCCGGGTGTTTCCAAGGTTGTAATAGGGGGCCAGGTGCAGCAGGGCGAATAACTCCCGAAAATTGTTGACCGGAGCCGCGCCTTTTTTGGGGCTGATATCAAAAACCACCAGCAAGCCCAGCTGGTGGTAGGCATGCACGTAGGTTTGGGCCTGCGCCAGATAGTTTGCTTTTATCACTGACCAATCAGGCTTGCTGTCGTCCTTTTTGATTTCTATTGGAAAGACCAGGTTATTTTCTGCATACACGATATCCATTCGGCCGCCCCCGATTTTATCGGCCGGTTCGTAGCCATAGTATTCGGCCCGGCTACCGGATGTCAGGGCCGTGAACAGGTGGTTCTGGAATGTTTCCTCCTTGTCCTCGCCAGGGTCGTACAGGTGTGGAAAGAAGCGCTTAGGTTGCCTTATTGACTGGTAAGCGTAGGAAATGATATCCGCCAGGACGCGGAAAAATGTGCTCTGCTGCCGGGGCGCGAGCGTCGGCAAGGCGTGCTGTATTTCCCGCGCGAGGTCAGCCAATACTTCGTCGCCCACCAAAAAGCCCGTTTCGTAATCAACGAAGCTTCCTTGCTGCGTTTCCGGTAGGTAGCGAAAGGCGAGGTCTGCCAGCAGTTGCGCGTCAGCCGGTCCGGCCGCGCTCAAGGCCGCTACGTCGCGTAGTATCCGAGCGGGTTCAATTTGGGGAAAGGCGCGGAGTAATTGGGCTGTCAGGTCGGTGGTATCGGCTACGCTTTTTTTTTCAAGCGTATGTTCCAGCTGCTGCAGAAAGAGCGTCAGGTCCGCATTTTGCTCACCTAGCTCGGCTAGCACGGCGCTGATTTTCAGCTGGCAAGCAGATAGATTCTGCACGTAGTAGTGGCGGACCAGCCGGCTGGCAACCCCGTCGGCGAATTGCTTATAGGAGTGTTGCAGGGAACTGCTGAGGGAGTCTAGGAGCGCAATGTCATTGCATAGCTTGCTGAGCTTGGCAAACTCCTGGTGATAGTCCGTCCAGGACGACTCGGCCGCCGTGCGCTCGCCGATTAGCCGCAGGTTATTAAGGCCATGCAAAATATGCCACTCCAGCAAATAGGTGGGCTGTTGCCAGCTCCACAGCTGCCGCTGCCAGAGCAGGGTATTAAGGGCCGCTAGCAACGGCTCGTAGTGTTCGCGCCGCTGCCCGAGCAGGGCAATCAAGCAGTCGGCAACCAAGCCGAAGAATTCGGCATCGACCCGATTTTCAGCCAGCGTCCGGGCCTGCCGAAAGCATTGGTTTGCCTGGGCCACTTCTTCAAAAAACTGTTGTTCGGTGGCCTGGCCGGTCCGGTAGAGCAGGTGCACCAGCCCTTGCCGGAAGTAGGCTTCCGAAGCAATTTCTTCATCCGTATTGCCGAGCGCACTCGTCAGCGCCAGATACACATCGGTATCATCCCCGCACAGCAGAAACAAATACTTGAGCTTACAAATGCTGATGTAGCGCTCTTCGGCTGCGGCTACGTCGAGCAGAAAATCACGAGCAAAATCGACCCGTAACACATCGGCCAAAGCCAGTTCGCCAATCCATTCCAACGCTTTCTTGCGCACATGCTGGTTGGGGTCCTGCTCGAATACGGCGCTCAAAAACCGCTTGATGGCGCGCTGCTCGGTGGGCACGGCCATGCTGTCCCAGGCCAGCTCATCAAACCATTCAATTCGATAGGCTAGGGGCTGGGTGCTGAAGTGGGCGTAGTCGAGCGCAGCGGGTAAGGGCATTAGAAAAAGAACTCGCCTCTGGCGCGCACATCGGCTTTTTCCGGGGCCACAGCCGTCTGCAGCTCGCGCTGCGCTGTACCCACAAAAACCTGCAGCTCGCTGCCAAGAGCCGATTCAATATAGGCCAGCGTATCCTTTAGCCCATCCAAAAAAGCCTGGTCGGCCTCTTCGCCGGCCGGCGAATCGAGCATAATGAACCGTGGGTGCCGGCCGGTTTGAAACTGCACGTCCATGTCTATCAAGGCGATGTATAGCCCTAATTTGGCCCGCAACTGCTCGCCGGGCGAAAGCTCGTCAAATTTGAAATCCTGCTCGTGTTTGGTGAAGTGAATGCGAAAATCTCCATCGATAATTACCTTCTCGTAGTGCAATAAGCCAAAGGCCTGCAAGTGCTTGAGGTAAAGCTCTTCTAGCTGGTGCAGTACAGTTTTGCTACGTTCGGCCTGCATTGCCAGCAGCTCCGTTCGCGCAATTTCCAGCAAGTTTACCTTTAGCTCCATCTCGGCCAGCTGCGTATCGGTGCCGCCGCGTGGGGCAGCTAATGCCTTCACCTCGGCTTCGATTGCCGCTTTACGTACATTGAGCGCTGTCATCTCGGTTACTGTGGCCAACACATCGACCACCACGGGCGGCGGCGCGCTAGCTGCCTTTTCCAATTGCTCTATCTCGTCGATTACGGGTTGCAGCGAAACGCCAGCCAAACGCTCTTTTTTTTCGTCTAACTGCTTTGTTAGCAGCGACTGCTGATGGCGTAGGCCAGCCAGCTTTACTTTGAAGTTGTACTCGTCAACCTTGAAACCTTGCGCCTCGGTCTGCAATTGGGCTATCTGCTCGGCATAGGCTTCCGGCTCGATGGCCTGGGCCGGCACCTGGTGGTCGGTGCACAGCCGGCAGCTGCCGGTTTTCTTTTCCTGCACTACCCGCGCGGTGGCCACGTCGTGGCTGCAGCTGGGACAGGTTTTGACTTCCAGGCTGTTGAAGAATTCTCCGAACTGCTCGTACTCGGTCAGGTCGTTGAAGCGGCGGTTTCGCTTGTTCATCTCCACCGTGCTTTCGTTCATGCTGCGGTATGCACGGGTAGCCTGCTTTTCCAGGTCATTATACTCGTTATCACCACCAATAATTTCAGCGTTCAGCGTGGTTTTCAGTTGCGACAAGGTACTGTAGCGGTTTCGCGCTATTTCCAGTTGGCGCAGTGTAGTAGCTTGAGCGGGGGGAGGAGGAACGGATAGGACTTGGGTAAGTGCTGAGGTCCGGCGCTGAATTTCTTGCAGCTCAGCTTGCAGCTCCGTCAAGCGAGCCGGGTCAGCTGCGGCTTGTGGCGTAGCCTGCATTTTATGCAGGCCGATGTCATTTTTCAGGTTGTCGGCTTTCACTTTCAGCCGATTGATGGGATACGTCAATTCCAAGCCCAGTAGCATCTGAAAGACCAACTCTGACTGATTGCCGTAGAAAAATGAGTTGTCGGTTGCTTCGAGAAAAATGGCCTTGAAATAGGTTTTCCAGCTTGCCGGCACGGTCAGCAGGTTAGGATTATCCTTTTGGGAGGCCCGTTGGGTTCGTTGCAGCCGGTAGTAGTCAAACTCGCGGAAAAAGAGGTTTTCAATAAAATCCGCATAGTTCGTCAGTACGCCTTTGAAGCTCTGCGCGGCCTCTACCTGCTCCGGATTGAAAGCTTGCAACGCCTGCCGGTTAGCGTTGTAAAATCGGTAGATGGGGCTACGGTCATTCTCGCCTTTGGTCATGTGCACCGAATAGGAATTGCCCCCGATTTTAAACTCGACCCAGGCTTCCCGCAGCCAGCCCATAATCTCCTTGTCCAGGCTGTCGTTGCCGGAAAGCGCCAGCTTCAACACCTTGAAGATGCTGGTTTTGCCTTTAGAATTATCGGCTACCCACAGGTTGACGCCGTCGGCCATCACGCGGGCGTATTCGATTACTTCCCCGGTATTACTTCCCCGGTATTATTGACCCTACCCGAAGCGTTTTGCCAACCGAGCGGGGGCTGTCGCGCTGGTAGGCGTCTTCGTCAAGCGTCAGCAGCTCCTGAATCTTGGGCAGCACCATGGTGCCGCCCGCACGTTTGGCCACCAGCTTACTGAGTTTTTCTAATTCGGTAGCGGCGCTCATAGCTGGGTTTTGAACAAGGTGAAGTATTCAGTACGAACCATTGCCTCGATGTCTTGGATGTAATCGCCGAGTGGCGTTTCCCGATACTCCTCAATCGCGTACTGCCGATTTTTTAGCTGGGTGCCCGAGGCATCGGCAAAGTAGCGCTTGATGAGCTGGCAGCGGTCAAAGTACCAGGATGCCGACGGTACATTGGCCAAGCCCCGCTCAATGCGCTGAATTCCGTCTTGCGTGAGGAAGTACGCTTTGCGGATGTCTTTGAGCCCCATACTGGTCTGCTTTCTAAACTCGACCAGCCCCACTGATTTCAGAAAGCCGATGATGTCGTCCAGGTCTTGGTAGGCTCCGAAAAAAAATCGCTTCATTTCGTCGGTGCGCAAGTCTGGTTCTCCCTTAGCAAAAATATCGCTGACAATCTGTTGAACATCGGTGCTACTCGGCACGCCGGTTTCTTGGTGCAAGCGCAGCAATTCGAAGCACAAGTAGCTGGGGTAGCGCAGTAGAAAGTCTATTTTTTGAATTTTTACTTCCCAATAGAATACTTTGGCTAGTGTTGGTTCCGAAGGCTCCACGTACTCCTCAGAGAAAAAATACAGTATAAGCAAAACACGCAACCGCTCTCGGTAAGGGGCTATTTTCATGGTGATGCGATAGGACAGACCTTGAGCGAGCTGCTGGTTTCAACGCTTCCCTATTTCGACCCGCAAAATAGCATGATTCTACTCTGATACATTTCGCTAGCTTCGCAGTGGCTAAGGCACCAGTCCAATAATAGGTTGCTTTAGACATTGAAGGCAAATGACCATGCAAATGGTGTTCGCTATGCTGGCACGCCTCGTGGCACTGTACGCAAAGCTGCCACGCTTCTATGTGAAAAAAGGCGTGCACCCTATCTACATCGGTAGGTGAATGCGAGTCCACGCAGCAAATCAAGTGGCTGTTTATGCTTGTGGCGCCCGGCTTCTCGCTGGGCGGCGCTGCGGCTATGGCCACGCGGCCCAACTGAGCCAGAAAGCTACCCCTTACCAAATTATAGGTTGTATTAGCCGGAACCTTTGCAACTAGTAACTGTACCCGTTCAGGTACAATATAAGTTCGTTAACTAATTTTACACCCGAACGGGTATTAAAACAATACTTAAGTTCTTATTACACCCGAACGGGTATAATGTATGCATCATTCTCTTTCCGCCTTCGTCAAACAGCGCCGCAAGCTATTGCAGCTTTCCCAGCCCGACCTGGCGGCCAAAGCAGGGGTGGGGCTGCGTTTTTTGCGCGAGTTGGAGCAGGGCAAGCCCACCCTACAACTGGATAAAGTGAACTTAGTACTACGTCTGTTTGGCCATGAACTGGCTCCCGCGCCCATCGACCGTGCCCATCTCGCAGAGCAGTCATGAGAAAAGCTGAAGTACATCTGCACGGGCAGTTGGCCGGGCACCTCACCCAGGACGAGCAAGGCTATACTTTCGCCTACACCCCTGACTATTTGCTCATTCCTGCGGCCGAGTCGGTGAGCCTTACGCTGCCGCTACGCGCCGCGCCTTATGTGGAGCGAACGATGCTGCCGTTCTTTGATGGGTTGATTCCGGAGGGCTGGCTGCTGGAAGTGGCCGAGCGGAACTGGAAGCTCCACGAGCGCGACCGCATGAGCCTGCTGCTGGCCTGTTGCCGCGACTGCATCGGGGCCGTGAGCATTCACCCGCTAGAAACCGAAGACGACGCATGAGCCGCTGCCTCTATTGTTATCAGTCCTTGCCCGAAGGCGGCGGGCCAGCCTACCACCCGGCTTGTAGCCGCAAGCTGTTTGGTAAGGCGGTGCCACCGACGTTTCCTTATACCGAAGCCGAAATGCTGGCGTTGGCCGAGGCCGTCGTGCGTCAGCACATCACCGTGACCGGCGTGCAGCCCAAACTCTCGCTGACCCTGGCCCCGGCGGGGGCGGCCGGGCAGCCCAGCCGCTTTACCATCGTGGGCGCGCTGGATGGCGAGTATATCCTCAAGCCGCCCACGGCGCGCTATCCGCACCTGCCCGAAGTGGAGGACCTGACCATGCACCTGGCGGCCCTGGCCCGCCTGCCCACGGTGCCCCACGGGTTGCTATACCTCGAAGGCAGCGCCCTGGCCTACGTCACGCGCCGTATCGACCGGCAAAAGGGGCGCAAGCTGGCCATGGAAGACATGTGCCAGCTGACCGAGCGGCTGACGGAAAACAAGTACCACGGCTCGCATGAGCAGGTAGCCAAGGCCATTCTAAACTATTCCGCCAACCCCGGTCTGGACGTGGTGAACTATTACGAGCTAGTGCTCTTTTGCTTCCTGACCGGCAACGCGGACATGCACCTCAAGAACTTCTCGCTGCTGCACACGCCCGGCCTAGGCTACGGCCTAGCCCCGGCCTACGACCTGGTAGCCACGGCCTTGGTCAACCCCGCCGATACCGAAGAACTGGCCCTCACGCTCAACGGCAAGAAAAAACGGTTGCGGCAAACCGATTTTCGGCAGGCTGCCCAGCGGGCTGGTGTTGACGATAAGGTGATGACGGGCATTCTCGCCCGCTTTACCAAGGCCAAGCCCGCCTGGCACGAATTTATCGGGCGCAGCTTTCTGCCTAAAGTGCTTCAGGAGCAGTTTTATACGCTGTTGGATAGTCGGTTTGCGCAGCTAGAACTGGTGTAGGATAGGAGACTACTGCCGTCACTGACCATTCTTCCGGCAACTGATTTCTACCTGGCGCTTAAAAATCAGAAGTAGTTTAGCTGACCGAGACTTGTTCTGCGATGGATTACCACAAATGCCTGCACCTGCTGTCGCACGCTCCAGCTGCTAAACTACTGCGTTTGCGCGGCGCTCATACGGCCTTGCTGCTCAGTTTTCTATATCAAGAATTCAAAACGGCCGGCCTGGCTACGCGGGCCGTGCTGGCCCCGCAGCTAACGGCGCAGCTGAGCGACTACTTGCGCGCGCTGGGCTACGTGCCCGAGGCCGATGAGCTGCCGGACGCCCCGGCCGAGATGGGTTGGTTTGCGAAGCCTAACGACCCGGCCGCCCTGGCCCGGCGCTACCTGAGCCGGTGGGCCGATGACGGGTACCTGTCGCTGGCCCCCGATGAAAATGGCCAGCAGTGGTACGACCTGACGGCGGCCAGCGAGAAAGCCCTCCAGTGGCTAAGTAGCCTGGAGCGGCGGGAGTTTGTGGGCACGGGCTCGCGCCTGCGCCAGCTCTTCGACCAGCTTACTTCCTTGGTAGAAGGCAGCCACGCCGACCCTACCCAGCGCCTGCACGAATTGCGCAAAGACCGGGAGCGCATTGACGCCGAAATAGCGCAGATTGAGCGCACGGGCCGGGTGCGGGCCTACGACGACCTGGAAGTACGGGAAAAGTTTGACCTCATCGTGCGCCAGAGCAAGGAACTGGGCACGGACTTCCGCGACGTAGACGAAAACCTGCGGCAGCTGCTGCTCGACCTCTATCAACAGCAGCTGCAAGCCACGGCTACTAAAGGCCAAGCCGTCAGCTTTGTGCTGAAAGCCCGCGCGGCCCTTAAGGAGCAGGACCAGGGCCGCAGCTTTTACGCGTTCTGGGAGTTTCTGACCGGCGAAACGCAGCAGCAGCAACTCAGCGACCTGCTGGCGGCTACCGACCAACTGTTGCAACAGCGCGGCTTGGCCGCTGGCCCAGATGTAAGCTTTCTGCGCCAGCTCAAGGGCTACCTCTACGGCGAGGCCCGCCGCGTACAAGTGGCCAGCGAGCAGCTTACCGACCGCCTGCACCGCCTCGTCACTAGCCAGCACCCGCGCCAGCATCAGCGGGCGCACGCGGCTACCCAAGCCATTCAGGCGCTGGCCTTGCAGCTGCGCCAGCAGCCCGCCCCTGCACGTGGGATGACGATGGCCGGCAGGCCCGCGCTGCATTTGCCATGGGCCCGTGCCCCTCACGGTCCCCAGCCGCCGGCCGCGCCCCGGCCCGCGGTGCCGGCAGCGCCAATAGCAGCTCCCCTCACCGACCTGCCAACTGAGGTAGCGCTGGCCTTGTTTCGCCACCTGCCGATAGACACGGCGCGCTTGGCCCAGCAGCTAGGCCACCTGCTGGCTGAGCAACCTACTATCGGGCTACCAGCCGTGTTAGCCCATTTTCCGCCTACTCAGGGGCTAGCCGAATTGGTGGCCTACGTGGCGCTGGCGGCCCAGCAAACCGGTGGGCCGCACCTGCTCGATGCATCGGAGGCCGTTGTAGTGCCACTGGATGCCAGCGGCCAGCAGGGCGGGCTGCGCGTGCCACATATCATTTATCAGCGAGCTTAGCTACCGCTGTTTTACTGTACTTTTCGAGCCGGCGCGGCCATGCGCTTGCGACGACCTTTTCTGCAATGCTTCAACCCTACGCCTGGCCTGCCCGCCAGCTTTTACTTGGGCCGATATACGACGACGATGCGCGCCTGTGGGCAGCGCTACAGCAGCAACTAGGGGCCTTACAGGTTCATTTTGGGGGCATTGGCCTGCGGGTGGAAATAGCGCCGCAGGACGGCTACGCCTTTCTGGACGATGCGCCAACGGCGGACGAAGAGGCGCTGGTGACCGGCCTGCCGCCGCTGCTGCGCACCCACCCATTGAGCTACGAGGCTACCTTGCTGGCGGTGGTGCTACGGCACTGGCTGGGTGAGCACGACCAGGCGGGCCAGCCCGATGGCCCTCAGCTGCGCATAAGCCTGGGGCAGCTGGCCGAGCGGGTGAGCCTACTATTGCCCCCGGCCTCCAACCAAGTGAAGCTGCTGAAGTCCGTCCGCAAATACGTGCAGGAATTGAGCGACTTAGGCTTTCTAAAGCTGCACCACGACGACGCGCTCGACCTGCAAAACGCGCGCTACGAGGTGCGCCGCATCCTGCTGGCCCGCCTGACACCCGAAATGCTGGAAGACTTTCAGCAGGAGTTGGCCGCCCAATTGCCCCCGCCTACCCAACTGCCGCTTGCCGCCCCGGATGACGACCCAACTACTTGAGTACAACGGCTACTCAGTCTCTTCACCTCACCAGTACCTTTACCTAGCGGCCGTAGTATGTAATCCCTTTTTGACCCGGTGTTGTCGGCTGAGCAGGCGGGCTACCGGCTGACTTATCTGGAAGTAATCAACTGGGGCACGTTCAATGGCGGGCCTTTTCGCCTGGAGCTCGATGGCCAAAATGCCCTACTTACCGGGGCCAACGGCGCGGGCAAAACCACGCTGCTCGACGCGCTACTGACGCTGCTGGTGCCCCCCGCCGGGGCAGGCCAACGGGTGTACAACGCGGCGGCCGGCACGGGCGGCGGGCGAGGCCGGGCCGAGGAGCGCCGCTCCGACGAAACCTACGTGCTGGGCTACTACGGCCAGAACCAGCGCGAAGGCCAGCTCCGGGCCAGCTCCGAGATGCTGCGCGACAAGAACAGCCACAGCGTACTGCTGGCCTGCTTCGAAAACCGCAGCTTAGGACAGTACCTGACCGCGGCCCAGGTGCTGCGCTATCGCCCCAAAGGGGACTTGCACACCGACTTTTTGCTGGTGCCCCAGCGCCTGACCAGCGCAGAGCTGGGTAGCTTCGATGCGCTGGGCAAGTGGAAGGCGGCCCTCACTGCCCGGTATCAGGCAGAATTTTTTGCTTCTTTCCGCGACTACGGGTTCCGCCTGCAAACTTTGACCGGGATGCGCGAAAAGGCGCTAACGCTGTTCGGCAAGGGCGTGGCCCTGAAGGAGCTAACCAGTCTTAGCCACTTCATCCGGCAGGAAATGCTGAGCGCCGGGCGGGCAGAAGAAGGCTACGAGCGCCTCCAAAAGCAGTACGACCAGCTGCTGGGCATCGACCAGTCGATTCGGCAGGCCACCCGGCAGGTGGAATTACTGTCCCCGCTGCCCGCTGCTTACGCTCAGTGGCAGCAGGCGCAGGCGCGCTGCGAACAGGCCGAGCAGCTCCAGCTGGTGGTGCAGCAAGTGCTTAGCGAGCGCCGGGAGCAAGCGCTACGCGAAGAACTGGCGGCGGCCGAGCAGGCGCTGACTCAAATAGAAGCAGCGATTGAAGCGACTAAAAAAGCGCACGAGCAGGCGCAGTTGCATAAGGAAAAATTAGGGGGCGACCTACGCAACCACGAGGTAACCCGCCAACTGCAAGATTTGCAGGCCGAAGACCAGCGGCTGGTACATCTAGCGGCCAAGCAGCAGCGGGCCAGCCAACAATACGCCCGGCTAGCAACTACGCTGAGCCTGGACCCGCAACCCAACGCGGAACAGTTTGAAGGGCAGCGTCAACACGTAGCGCAGCAACTCCGGGAGCTAGCCGCTGCCCATGAAGCAGCGCTTACCGCCCGGCTTGCTACTCAGCAGCAGCTCGACGGGGTGCAGCAAAAAGGCCGCACGCTAGGGGAGGAGTTGACTGCCTTGCGCCAGCGGCCCAGCAGCAATATCCCGCGCGAATTGCAGCAGCTGCGCCAGCAGTTACTGACCCATTTGCTGCCTGCTAGCCTCACGGCCGACGACCTGCCGTTTGTGGGCGAGCTGCTTCAGGTGCGGCCGGAAGCCGCCGATTGGGAACCGGCCCTCGAAAAGTTGCTACGTGAGTTTGCCCTTCATTTGCTGGTGCCCGCCGCCCACGGCGCGGCCGTGACGGCGTATGCGAGTAGCACTTGGTTGGGGCAACACCTGCGCTACCAGTGCCTGCCCACCCCTGCGGCGCTACGGCAACTTGGTTTGGCCGAGTTTCCTGCCCAATCGGTCGGGGCGCGGGTGGAAGTGCTCGCGGCTTCTCCTTGGCGGGACTGGGTTGGTCAGCAGCTTGCGCAGCACTTTCCGCACCACTGCGTAGACACTGTCCCTGAGCTGTGGTCGCCCGCAGGCCCGGCCATCCTTACCAAAGAGGGACTGGCCCACCGGGAAGGACAGTACCAAAAAGACGACCGCCGCCCGCCCGGCGATGCCAGCCGCTACGTGCTCGGCTGGGACAATGCGGCCAAGCAAGCCGCCTATGCCCAGCAGCTGGCGGGCTACGAGGCGGAAGCGCAGCAACTGGCCACCTGCCGCGACCAATTACTGGCCGAGGCTACCGCCCGCGGCCTGCTTCGCCGGGCCGGGGAGGAGCTACTTCACCTAGCGGACTACGCCGACCTGGATGTGGTTAGTACCACGCTGGCCTTAACCCACGTCCGGGCGCAGGAGCAGCGCCTGCGCACGAGCAGCAACCCAATTCAGGAGCTGACGGCCCAGTACGAGGCGGCTACCCGGCACGTAAGCCAACTAGCCGAAACGCTGCAAACGCAAAACCGGCAGCAAGGCCGGGCGCTGGACCGGGTAGAAAAGCTTACGCGCCAGCGAGATGCGCTAGCGGCCACGCCGGCCCCAGCGGTTGGCGAGCCCAGTGCGGAATTGCTGGCTGCCGCCGCGCCATTCCTGCCGCCGGCCAGTATGCGGCTCGATGCGGCGGGCTGGCAGCAGGCGCAGCTCGCGGCTGGCCCGCGCCTGCTGCACGAAAGCCGCCAGGCCGATAAACAGCGCAGCGAGGGCGAGCGGGCCGTGGTGCACCTGCTGGAGCGCTTCGTGCGGCCACCTAGGGAAACCCAGCAGGAATTTCCGGACTGGCACCAGCACGTACCCGCGGCCGACCCGGTACTGGAAAACTGTACGGAGTTTACCGCCGTGCTTGTGCATCTGGAACAGGAGGAATTGCCGCCCCTGCGCGAAGAGTTTGCCCACTACCTGCGCGAAGAGCTAGCCGTAGGCCTCATCAACTTCCGGGCCTCGCTCAACCAGGAGGAAGACGACCTGAAGGTGAGTTTGCGGGAATTGAATGCCTCGCTGCACACCATTACGTTCAACCAAAAACCGGCCCCGACCTTTATTCGGCTGGTGATGCAGCGCGTGCCCACGCCGCGCATCAACTCCTTTCGCACGCGGCTCAACAATACCCGCACCAACCTAAACCCCGACCTGGAAGATGGCCTGGCAGGCCAGCAGGCCACTTTCGGGCAGATTAAAGCGCTGATTGATGAGTTGCGCAACGACACGTACCGCCGGGAGGTGACCGACGTGCGGCAGTGGTATGACTTCGCCGCCCACGAGTTTATTCGGCCCACGCCGGTGGCGGCCGGGGAGCCGCCCACCGGGCCGTTGCGGGTGTACGAAAACTCTAATGCCTTGTCGAAAGGGCAGCGCGCGCAGCTGACGTACACCGTGCTGGCGGCAGCCGTTGCCTACCAGTTCGGCATCAACCAGCGCGGGCTTCAGAGCCGGTCATTTCGCTTCCTGGCCGTGGACGAAGCTTTTAGCGACCTCGATGCCGACAACTCGCGTTACCTCATGGAGCTATGCCAGCAGCTGCACCTGCAACTGCTGGTAGTTACGCCCCTTGATAAGGTAGGTATCGTGCAGGAATTTATTCATACCTGCCACCTCGTAGCCAGCCCCGACCGCCGCAGCTCCCAGGTGTACACCCTGACGCGGACGGCGCTGGCCGAGCACCTGGCGGCCGCTCATACCCTCGAAGCCAGCTAACCCCCGCCCGTATGCTGACCGTAGCCCTCGTGCGCCGCAAGGCCGAACTATTCTTTAACGACTACCTGCGTCGCCTGGCTCAGGGGGATGAGGCCACGCTGTTTCCGTGGGCAGTGGCCGGTACGCTGCCAAGTACCGCGGCCGAGCTGACTGCTTTGCTACGCGAGGAAATGCCGCGCCTGCGCGAACTGGCGGCCCCGCAGCGCGTAGCTGGCTACCAGCTTGATACGGAAACGACCAACCTGCGGGCTACTGGTTTTGGCGAGCAGACGTGGCCGCGCCGGGTAGTCTTCGCCTCGGCCGCCGAGCTACTTACTTTTCTGGGGCGCGAGTGGCAGCGGCAGGCGCGCCACGTTGCGGCGGTGGTGGCCCTGCTGCGCGTACAGCTGCCGGAGCTGCCCGCCGCGTGGCTGGCCCGGCAGCTCAAATTCGGCCTGGCTTACCCGCCGGCCGAGTGGCAGGACATCGTGCTGGTAGCGCGGTACTTTCTCCAGGTAGCGGCCGTGCTAGGGGCCGAGCCTTGCTACGTGCGCGAGCTACCGCTACCCGTGCATACAAAGTTTGTGGAGGAGCACGAGGCTGTACTCACGGCGCTGCTGCGCCAGCTGATACCAACTTACCTGAACGAAGCGGGCCGCACGTTTGCGGCCCGGCTGCGGCTGCGCGAGCCCGAGCCGCTGGTCTACGTGCGCATCTTGGACCCGCAACTCAGCGCCGGCTTGTCGTTTAGCCTGAGCGAGTTTATGGTGCCGCTCAGCAAGTTTCAGGAATTGAATCCCCCAGGCCACACCGTGCTGATTACCGAGAACAAAATAACGTTTCTGACGCTGCCCGCGTTGGCCGGCACCGTAGCGGTATGGGGCCAGGGATTTGCCGTGGGCCTGGTCGAGCACGCCGCCTGGCTGCACGCCCGCCAAGTCTTTTACTGGGGCGACTTAGATGCGGCGGGGTTGCAGATACTCAATCGCCTGCGCCGCTATTGCTCCACCGCCCGCCCGCTGCTGATGGATGCCGCTACCCTGGCGCAGTGCCAGCAATTTCAGGTGCGGGCTGCCCCGGTAGCCGCGGCCGTGCTTCAGCACCTGACTCCTGCGGAACAGGCCTTATTCGACCACCTAGCTGCTAACCACCTGCGGCTGGAGCAGGAGCGCATTCCGCAGGCGGCCGTGGTGGCCGCGTTGCAGGTGGCGTGCCCGCAACTGCTGCTTACCCCTGGCTTGGGCAGCTAAACCTAATCCATTATCCAGGTTCGCATTACTGCGCTAGCTTTTCTGGTAGCTAGTTGAGCTGCGATGTACTCCTGCCGTTTTATCTCCTGGTCTACCAACTTGTTAATGAGCTCAATGCTGCCCCTTACTTGTTTTTTAATGGCTTGTGAACCAGTGATATGGTGGGCCCGTTTGGCGTATCTGATGAAATTGAATTTGCCTAAGTGGCTGAATCGCCGGTAAAGCGCCCGCTTAAATACCTTACCTCCCTGCAAGCCGCGCTGCCCTTTCGCCATGCGTACCGCCTTGCGAACTCCTCGGCGTAAGCGTTGATGATAGCGCGCTAAGCTGGAAGAACGAAGCAAAACCGTTTTACCGCAAAATTCTAATCCCAAATACTGCAAGGAGGCCGGCTTTCCCCGCTCATCCATACAGGTTATTACCTGCGCCGGATTTTGCGTAAAGAATCGCCGTTCCGTCTTTTTCTCGTTGAGCACCAATTGTAACTCGGCAAGCTCGCGACGGACCGCTACTTCCGCCACTACCTCCTGGCCAGGGGGTACCACGAATAACAAGTCGTCACAATACCGTCGGTAAATTCCGCCGCAGGCTTGCGCTACTTTTTGCAAGGCTACGTCCAGCGTAACCATATAGAGGTTAGAAAGAACGGCACTTAACGGGGCGCCTTGCGGGATGCCTAAGGGCTCTTTATTAGCTACTTGCTTCGGAAGGAGCTGCGTACGAAATTGCTCTGGGAAGACAAAGCGCTTTTGCCGGAAGCATTCCTTCGTTTTCTCAGGCCCGAGCGCTTCTTCGATTGCGGTAACTGCCACCGTGCGAAAGCGGGTCATCGCCTTGAAAATGGTGTAATGGTCAGCGGGTAGTTCTTCTACTTCTAATAGAGCTACCCAAGCTTGTTTTAGCAAGCGGTGATTGAGGGTGTCAAAGAACTTCGTTACATCAAAAGCCAAGGCTACGCAGGCAGGCTGAGTCGCAATGTAATCGAACACCATTTTTGCGAAATGGATGTTGTTCTTGCCTTTTGCCCGGTAGGCTAAGACGCAGTCATCCAGACCTAAAGCTGCCAGCTTAGGTTCTAACAACGATTCCAGTTGAAACCCATACCAGGAAAAGAAGAGGGCATCATGGTGCGCGGCGTAGCAGATGTCACGCTTCTTAGGGCCCTCCGGGTGAATACGACGGACCCCTTCCGTATCGTTTGCAAAGCGCTTGCGCTCCTTAACTATTTTCAGAAAAGGGTAGAAGGCGCGTTTTCGAACTTGGTCTGGGGCGAGTAGTACGGGCTTCCAGCGCTGCAATTCCTTATCGGCCACTGGGTAGTCCAAATGAAAGTAGCGCTTCCCTAACAGGGAAGCGCTACTTTTTTGGGGCTAAAACGCTTCGTGGTATCGCGGCGGTGCGCCAGTTGGGCCACCCACTGCGCGAATAATTCTTCGCCAGTCATTGTGAAAAAAATAATAGGCCAAGGCGGAGATAGGCTACTCACGAATGCCTTGGCGCACAATGTATTCTAATACTCCCCCAAAGGGGTTCCCAGAACGTCAGCAGGCACAAATGCCTCCAGGCCCGTTGAAACGTTTAATGCATATGATTCAGCAAATTCTTCCCGCTGAGCTAATAGTAGCTCACCAAGTCCTCTTCACCTTAATACTGCTGGGCAGCTTGTTCCGGCTACTGCTGCCTGTCAGCGCTGATAGGCAGCAGTTGCTGGAACAAATTGCCAGCAGCATACTCATAACCACCTGCTCCGATTAGCAGGGTACAACAAATGTACAGGTGAGCTTCATAATTCCAATAGCACAGGCGCAATACTGAGAATACGCGTTAACTAATTGCTGGCTCAGTACTTGTAACCGCATTATTTCCTGGTAACTGGTAGTCAGTTTTCAGATTGCCAGTCATAGGCTTGCCGTACCAGCTGCATAATATCGTCCAAGTCGGCCGCTGAGGCCAGGCCAACTTCTACCTCGCCATTTCCCCAACGCCCTATCCCCCGAACATCTTTGCATAAGTTACGCGGGTCCCGAATTTCCTCAAATGGCAAATTGAGCGACAACCTTAGCTGGCTCTTCTGCGGCACTACATCTACAAAATTAGTATCGAGCTTGAAGGCTATGTACAGCTTCTTAATCTCTTGTTTGACAGTTGCATCCAGATTAAGTACCCGCTTTTGAAAAGCATTGAACAGGTCGCTCATGGCTCCGTTCAGGTGCGAGAACTGTTCCAGGTTGTACTCTCCTTCCGCTGCCGTTTCAGGTTCTCGATAAGGTGCTAACTGAGTTTCGGTGAGGGACGGAGCCGCCCAAATTTTTAACGCTTTTGCTGCTAGCGTCTGGCCGCGGCTTAGCATGGCCTCTTCCGTCCAGTGCTCGGCTTTGGCTACCCCGGCGTTCAAGCGGATAGGGCTGTCGGCAAAGCCTCCTTCTGTTGCTTTTTTGAAAGCAAATGGCTTATCGCTGAGGCGGGAATTATAGCCGGTGAGCGTGAGGTTGCCGATAGTGTGCAGGCGCTCTTCCTGAATACGCCGCCACTCAGGCCCTAGCTCCTCGCGCCACGCCTTCGAGAGGTTTTCGTTCTGCGGCATAATGTGTTCGATAGTGTATTCATCAACCACTACTTTCTCTTTACGGCCGAAGTTTTCCAAGCGGTCCAGGATATAATTCCGCAGGCGCAGGTTGTACAAATCGCGGTCCTGAAACTCCCGCTTGAACTCCACATCAGTGGGAAACCGCCGGTAGCTATCCTTTAGTTGGAAGGCGGCGCGGAGACTCTCTACGTACTGCTGCTTGCGCAGCAGGCGGCCAAGAGCTGCGAAGGTCTTGTTCAGGCTGTTGGTGGGAATGCCACACACCACGCGCCGGAATACGTAGGCTTCTATCAGGCGCACTACCTGCTCGTGTTCTTCAGCAGTCAGGTATTCGTCAGCATAATCGGCGTACACTTCCAACAGGAAAGGAGTAGCCGTATCGGCCCGAAGCTCTAGCAAATCTAGATAAGCTTTCTGCAAGTTGCTATCGGTTTCGTGCTTCAGCTCCGGCATCACGATGCGCACGTAGTAGCCGGCGTACCGATGTAAGTCGCGCAGCTTTTCCTCCACGACTGCTGGTACCTTGGTATCTTTTAGAAATGCTTTGTAAGCGACGTACACGCTGTCGATACGCGGAATATGCCCCGTTTTGAGCGTGAGGTAGTCGCGGACAAACCAGTCGAATAAGTTGGCATATTGCTCTCCAAACAGCTGTTCCATCGGAAACCAGTAGTGCTCATACAAGCGGGCCTGCATTTTGGGCTCCTGGCCCATCAGTACGTAATTGCGAATCAAGTCAGCCTGCGAGAGCGCTAACCCGGTCGAGTTCATACTCTCAAAAATCAGCTGCGGATTGTCAACTCCCCGCTCCAGCGCCACATCCACGATGAAGAGCCGTTGTAAGCCCGCATACACGGTGCGGGCGTTGTCTACCGTCAGGTGCTTGGCGAAGTACTCGTAATTCCGCCGCACGTTGCTTGGCACTTCAATCGGCGGTTTGGGGTGTGCCTCCAGCACGTCGATTAAGGCTTGCTTATCGCCTCGGGTAAGCAGCAGCTTGTAGCGCAGGATATTCTCTTCCTCTGCATTGAACAGGTAGTAATTCTTGAGCTTGGTAGCCGAGGTGCTTTCCAGCACGTCGGGGTTTTGCTGCACCAGTTGCGCCAAGGCGGCTAGTAGCAGCGTCAGGGTAGTTACTCGTTGCTGCCCATCGATGATGAGTAGCTCTGGTACTTCGGAGGCGTTATGTTGGTCTTGCTCGAAATAAACCACCGACCCAACAAAGTGCCCAGCGTTGTCCTCAGCCTTACTGATGCTGATAATATCATGCAGCAACTGGTGGCATTGGCTTTCTTGCCAACTGTAGGTGCGCTGGTAGATAGGGATAATAAACTGCTTCGACGTCTGCAGAAATTTGAGTAGGTTGGCCTGTTTGGCTTTCATGAGGGGGTAGATTTTTCAGGTAGTATCGGCGCTAATCTAGGGTGCGAATAGCTGAACTGGATAGGCTAGCGCCCATTTTTCAGGTGTTCGCGACGCTGAAATCTACGCTAGCAAATTCCACAAACAGGTCGGCGACGGTGTTCGCCACCCGCCAGGAGCAGTACTGCCTGGTAGATTCGACAAATACCGGATGGGCCAGGTAATGGCGCAGGTTCTGGCAAAACGTAAGCTCATCTTCGTAGTACCTAATCAGCTTACTTTTTGAGTAATCGCGGTTGCCCTGTGCATCAATCGACGTAAGACCCTGCCGCGAGCTGCCGTCTGCGATATAATGGTGCAAAAAGGGGGCGTCGGTTACGGGTACCCCGGCCACTACCAAGCCGGAAAGAAGAGGATAGTTCGTGAGCACGACCTTCACCAACGGCTTACTGGGTAGACTGGCTATCAGGGCTGGTTGATTGGCGCTGATAAAATTGGCTTTCCGGTTTACTTGATTGGCGGCCTGCGCCACCCGCTTGTGGGCGTTATACTTATCGCGGGCTTCCAGGGGGTAGCCGATGCACTTTATTTCGGCAAGTAGCAGGCAATGCCTAAACTCTAGCAGCAAATCTATTTCTTCAAACTTGCCATTGGATAAGGTGATAATACCACTGTGGTCGTGGCAGAAAAACCCGCGTTGCCGCATATCTTCTATTACCTGTTGCCGCAGGTATCGCTCAAACAGCGGGCCACGCGCATCCAGCGAAACCCCACCGGCCTTCAGCCATTCGTCAACCAGATACAGAATATGGGACCCGGTTATCGGCAGTAGTGCAAACAGCAGGTCGTCGTGGCGCTTCACAAAGGGCTTACTCCAGAAATTCACGCGGCCGTCGCCCTGGTGCGTGAGTAAGTCCACAAATGCGTTGATGTGGCGGGTGCTGTACCGCGTTTTTAGGTGCAGTAGTTGCTTCAGGTCGGTGTACGCTTCCCCGTTCGATAAGCCAGTGGTAGGCAGAGGTTAAGCAGCTTGTTTAAATTCGAGTGGAGTCATAAAATTCAAGGCCTGGTGGGGCCGTTGCGTATTGTAATCATGCCGCCATTCGTCCACCAGTTGGTGCACGTGGTCCAGCGAGCGAAACAAGTGGACGTCGAGTAATTCACGGCGAAACGAGCCGTTGAAGCGCGCGATATACGCATTCTGCGTCGACTTACCGGGCTGAATCCAGTGCAGGATGATGCCCTGCTGCTCACACCACTCGCTCAGTTCTCAGTTTAGTACTGATAAATTCAGGGCCGTTATCGATGCGCAATTGCGCAGGACGGCCGTAGCACTCGACTAAGCGCGTGAGCACTTGCACGACGCGGCTGGCGGGCAAGGAGAAGTCAATCTCCACGCCCAGCAGCTCGCGGTTGTACTCGTCGAGTACGTTGAGCGTGCGAAACCGGCGGCCATCGGTCAACACGTCGCTCGTAAAGTCGAGCGACCAGCAGCCGTTGGCGGCCTCGGGCACAGCCAAAGGCTGCTTGACACGGGCGGGCACGCGCTTTTTCAGGCGTCGAGGCAGGTTTAGCGCCAGGGCCCGATAGATGCGTAGCGTGCGTTTATGGTTGATGGCCAGCCCGTTTTTACGCAGGCGGTGGTGCAGCTTCCAGAAGCCCCAGCCCGGATGCCGCCCACTTAACGCCCGCAGGGCCTGCTGCACGGGTTCGTCCCCTCGCCCGCACGCCACGGGGTGGTAGTTGCCGCGCGCCAGCCCCACCAGGGCACACGCCCGGCGCTGGCTCCAGCCTTTACTTACTAAGCCCTGCGCTGCCTGGCGCCGCGCCGCAGGGCTGGCTACTTTTTTCGCAGTATCTCCTTGACGGCCTGGTTCTCTAGACTTAGGTCGGCAAACAGCTGCTTGAGCTTGCGATTCTCCTCTTCCAAGTGCTTGAGGCGGGTGAGCTCGGCGACGCTGGCCCCTGCATACTTGCTTTTCCACGCATAAAACGTGGCCTCACTCAGGCCGTGCTCGCGCACAATCTGGGCCACGGTCTGCCCGCTGGCTTGCTGTTGCAAAATGGCCACAATCTGGGCCTCGCTGAATCGTCCTTTTTTCATGTCGCAGTCGTCAGGTAGGGAAAGTTACGCCTTTCTCTACTCACAACTGGCGCTCGATTTGGGGAAGCGTACAGTAGCACTAGCTGGCGGAGTCTGGGTAGTATATCGGAAAAGTAAGGCCTGACCTATCACAAGAGCACAAAATTCGCTCTTGTAATTTAGTGCACATGATTAAGCTGCTTTTCATCGATGCGATGTTTCGTAATAAGCCGAGCGTACTTGAAGATGATGACCACAGAGATTGGTTATTAATCTTAAATTATCATATACATAAATTATCATATAGTGAAGGTTATTTAGGTCCCACAACATACGATTATGACTTTTTAGTGTATTTATATAATTTTAGCAATAAAATTGAACTGAAGTAATTTTCATTGACCTTTCTGATGATTACCCTCGATAAGGTTTACTTATCGAGGGTAATTGATGTAGCTTTGAGTCCTCTCTTTCCTTACCAGTCAAAGTAGTAGACATGCCGACTATCAGCAGTGCAATGGAAGTCCTGCCAGGCTCCAAGTCGCGGGCCGTCGGCGCAGCACGACATATTAACGACTACGCCGAGTCGGCGGCGCGCTACGTGCAGACCGGACAGCAAGGTGCGGCCAACACCCAGCGCGCCTACGCTGGCGATTGGCGGCGCTTTACCACCTGGTGTGCTGACCACGGCCGCGAGTCGTTGCCCGCCGATGTGCCAACCGCCGCCGCCTTTATTACCTCGCTGGCCGACGCTGGGAAAAAGGTGGCCACCATTCAGCGGCACATTGCATCCCTGAGTAAAGCGCATCAGTTGGCCGGACTACCCACGCCCACTGATGACCGGCAGTTCAAAACTCTATTCGAAGGTATCAGTCGCGAAAAAGGCATTCGTCAGAACCAAGCCCCCGCTTTTACGCTGGCCTACTTCAAACGGGTAGTGCAAAGTATCGATACCGACCGGCCCGATGGCATTCGGGACCGGGCGCTGTTATTGCTTGGATTGGCCGGGGCTTTCCGGCGTGATGAGCTGGCTAGCCTCGACATCGAACACCTGCGCTTTGATGAAGATGGGCTCGTGGTAGAACTGCCCAAGAGCAAAACTAACCAGAAGGGCGAGGCGGAAGAAAAAGCCATCTTTTTTGCTCCTGACCGGCGTAGCTGCCCGGTGCGGGCAGTTAAGGATTGGCTGGCGCTGCTGCACCAGCACGGGCAGGCGAGCGGGGCCTTGTTTCGCTCCTTCCATAAGGGACAGCGGCTGAGTCGGCGGCGGCTGAGCACGTTTAGTCTAAACGAGATTGTGCAATTGCGCCTGGGCGCGCCTTACACCGCGCACTCCCTGCGCGCCTCCTTCGTCACGATTGCCAAGCTCAACGGGGCCGACGATGCAGAGGTCATGAACCAGACCAAGCACAAAACGACAAGTATGATTCGCCGCTATACCCGCCTCGATAATATCCGTCAGCATAATGCGGCGCAAAAGCTCGGCTTGTAAAACTGGAAAACTGAAATTGCAATACCTGAAGTGTAGATTGCGTCAGCCTCGCGCCAAGCCATTTAATTGGTTCTTAATAGAAGCCCACCTACTCGAAGTGGTGACCGCCTCGAGGAAGCTTAGTAAGCCTGATAATATACGGAACGCACGCGCGTAAAACATTTAGTCCATTTAAACAAGCCCGACAGTAAAATTTTAGCATGAGATATTGAAGAAGTGTCGGGTAAAGCTTCTTAAGTTATGTGTGCGTTATGCAAAAGACGTCTGGCCTCAACAGTAACCCAACTAATAAGCGCGTTTGCGGTGGTGGCCACATACCCAAAGCCACTGGCTATGCATTGGTGAACGTAGCCTCAACTGCGTGCAGAGCTACTCGAGCAGTTCGCAGCGAAACGAGCCGTTGAAGCGTTCGATGTAGGTATGAAGCCCAGCGGTAAGGCAGCGCTGCAAAAACGGGCTGCTTAGGAAGCGTTTTCCGTAAGCAGCCCGTTGGCTAGTGCGTAGTGAATGAATTATCTACCGAATCTTACGTGCTCGCAGGCGACGCAGGCCGTAGGCTACTCCACCAGCGAGCAAGAGGGTGGTACCACCGTCAAGCGGTACCGCTGCTGGACTGGGCCCTGGGGGGGTAGGGCCGCCCGTGGTGGGCGATTGGGCATGCGCAAGTAGGGTGCTGAAAATCAGTGCAGTTAGGGATAAAAAATATTTCATAAAAAAGGGCTAAGCAAGGTATAACCAGGAGATTTACTGCCGGCTACCAGAGCAGGTAGCCGGCAGCAGCTATCTACTCTACCACCAGTTTTTTAGCTACAACGCCGGCAGTGGTGCTTAGACGCAGGGTGTAGATGCCGGGGGCGAGCTGAGGCAGGTCAAACCGATGAGCCGTCATACCTTGGGCAGGCAAGGAAAGGGTGCGTACCTCGCGGCCTACCGCATCGAGCAGCGTAGCCACGGCGGCGGCACGCCCCAAGGCGGCGGGCAGTGTTATCGTCACGGTCGAGGTAGCAGGATTGGGATACACGGCCACTTGCTGGGCCAGCGCGGTGGGCACCGTAGCCAGCGTGCGGTTCTGCGTGGTGAACAATACGGTGTAGCGGCCGCCAGCGGCTGCGTTGGCGGCCAGTACGAGCGGGATGCTGGTGCCGGATGTCAGGCTGGTATAAGTACCAGCGAGGCCATCGCGCAGGTAGGCAAAATAGCCGGCCGGCAGGTTGGCCAGGGCATCCACTTGCAGGGTATAGGTGCCAGCCGTAGCAGCGGCTACATGCAGCGGCACCGTCACGTCGGCACCCGTCGGCACGGGCAGGCCATCGATAGCGAGGCGCTCGGTACCGGCTTCAAAGGCCAGGGCCAGGCCGTTGGAGCCGGGCAGGAAGCTGGCGTCGAAGGCCCGGTCATAGCCGGTGGTGGCCCCGGCTTCCATGTACACCGTGGCCTGGGTGCGGGCCATGGCGTTGCTAAGAGCTAGCGTAAGTTGAGGCCGGGTATCGGCGGT
The DNA here is from genome assembly GCF_035709525.1 of Hymenobacter sp. GTDB lineage: Bacteria > Bacteroidota > Bacteroidia > Cytophagales > Hymenobacteraceae > Hymenobacter. Next base: position 24,569 of record NZ_DASTEP010000063.1, read on the forward strand.
AGTGCGCTGCACGGGCGTGGCATCGAAGGTAGTAATGCGCTCGCTGTTGGTGAAGGTCAGGCTGCCGCTGGTGCCAGCCGCGGCGGTCCGCACGAAGAAGCCCTGGCCCAGCGGCACCACGTTGGTGCCGCCGTTGGTGCCCACGTTGTTCACGTACGCCGCGTACGAGCCGGTGTACTGGCCGCTGCTTTTGAATACGAAGAGCGAGTTATTGATGCCATTCAGGCGGTTGTTGCTCACCATCAGGTTCCAGTCGAGGGCCGAGGGGAAGGGGTTGCCGCGCAGGTGCCAGCCGCTTTCCGCCTGGCTGCCGCGCGTGAGGCCGCCGGCCACGATGGGCGTCACGCCATCGTTGGGCGTGCCCACGAAATCAACCAGCTCCGAAGCGTTGATATTTACCGTGTAACCGCGGCTTACTTCCATCGCGTCGCTGAGGGCGGCGGGCGAGATATAGCCTTTGTCGAAATCGGTAGTGCCCGCGCTGCCGCTGGTGTTCACCCGGGTTTCGTCGTAGCCAAACACCGTGGGGAAGGGCGTCGCGGTGTTGCCCACCGTGTTGTACGCCGGGTTCACCACGGGCGAGTAGGTGCTGGTAGTCAGGTCGGCTACGGTGGTATTGCTCACCGGGGCCGAGTAGTGGCGGTAGCCCGCGCCGGGGTTCAGGCTGCCATCGAGGTAGCGCTGCACGGTCACGTTGCCAGTAACGGTGCCGCCGCTCGATACGAGGTAGCTGGTACCCGCGGCGCTCGACAGCAGGGTCAGCGTCTGGCCGTTGGTCACGAGCGAGTTGCGCACCGTGAGGCCGCGCCGGATAGCCACCGGGCCGCCGAGGTTGGTAGTCGCCGCGCTGCTGGTAGTCAGGTTGGGGAAGGTGGTCAGCGTGCCGCCAATGGTTTGGGCGGCCGTGCCCGCCAGCGTGACGCTGCCCGTGCCGGTGCCCGCAAACGTGACGGTCGCCGAGTTGTTCGTGATGTTGCCGCTCACGTTCAGCACCGAGGCATCGGCCAGGGTGAGGGTAGCGCCCGAGCCCAGGCTCAGGCCGTTAGCTTGCTGAGTGCCGCTTACTACGGGGTCGTTGGCTACGTCCAGAATGGTAACGTTGTCGTTCGCAGTGGGCACCAGGGCGGGCACCCAGTTGTTAGCCGTGCCCCAGTCAGTGCTCGAAGCGCCGGTCCAAACCAAGCCCGCCGCAATGACGGGGCCAGGCGTGAGGAAGGCGGCCAGGCCGGTCAGGTTCGAGCCCGAGCCGATGCGGCTCACCAGGTTGGTCGTCCCCGCCGTCAGGTCCAGCGTGTAGAGGTTATCGGAGTTGCTACCCACGGGAGCGGCCGACAGGAAGGCCGCATTAACGGGCGCGGTAGCGTTGCTCAGGTCGGTGTAGATGTCAAAATCGGCCCCGAGCGTGGTGTTCAGCGTCAGGCCCAGGCTGCCCTGGTCCACGTAGGTGCCGGCGTTAGCATTGGTAGACCGTACCAGCACGTTGCGGGCCTGGTCGACGCCGTACAGCGTAGTGCCGGTGTTGGCATTGTTGTCGTTGTTGGTGTAGGCAACTCCGGTCAGTACCGGCGCGCCGCTGGGATTCGACAGGTTGGTATCGGTCGTAACGGCACCGGTGATGGGGCTCACGCGCAGGTTGGCCTGATTAGTACCCGATACTACCCGGATAAGGTTTACCGTGGGGTTAAAATCGAAGCCGATATTGGCCGCCACCGTACCCAGGTTGTAGGCGTTCAGGCTGCCCACGGCCGTCAGCGCGCCGGTGGTCAGGTTGAGGGTGTAGAGTTGGCCCTGCTGGGTGCTGGCGTTGTAGCCCAGAGCATACAGCGTGCCGGTGGCGGGGCTGAAATCCAGGCCCGCCAGCACCTGCGAGCCATCGGCCGGCAGGCCGGTGATGTTCACCGCCGTGCGAATAACGGTCGGGTTGCTGGCGTCGAACGACACGAGGTTGCCGCCGGCCACGCCGTAGAGCAGCCGCCCGGTGAGCGCCGCCGAGGCATCGGCCCCCGCCAGCTGCGCCGAGATGTCGCGCACCGGAATGCCGAGGCCGATGGCTCCCAGCGACGTGGTCGCTCCCGTGGCCAGGGTCAGCGCGTAGAGGTTGCTGGTGCTCTGCCCGTTGGGATTGGCCGTCAGGTAGGCTTCGTTCGTCAGGTTGGTGCGGTCGAAGTACACGTCCACATCCACCAGGGCATTGCTGGCGCTCAGCGCAACGCCCAGCGTACCCACCGTGTTCAGCGTGCCCGCGTTGGGCGGGTTTTGGGTGGCCAGCGTGTTGCGGGCCTCGTCGATGTCGTAGAGCGTGGTGCTGGTGCTGCCGGGGTAGCTGTTGGTGTAGCCCACCGCACCGATGCGGGGCGTTTGCCCGGCGTTGGTGTCGGTGCCCGCGTAGGCCAGGGCCCCGTCGGTAGCCGCCAGCGCCCCGTTGTTGGGGTTGAGGCGGTAGTCGGCGCGGTTGGTGCTCACCACCCGGATGCGGTCCACGGTGGGGTTAAAGTCGAAGCCGATGTTGTCGGTAGCGTCGCCCAGCGCCAGCGTGATGGGGCCACTACCCACCGGTGTCGCCACGGCCGTGGTCAGGTCGATGGTATAGAGGCGCGATTCGCCGGTGCTGGTATTGTAGCCCAGGCCAAACAACTGCCCGGTATTGGGCCGGAAGTCGGTGCCCACCAGCGTTTGCCCGGTGGCGATGCCCGTGATGGCCACCGCCGAATTGATAAAGCCCGGCGTGCCTGAGTAGAAGCTGAGCAGGCTATTGTTGGTGCTCACCGCGTACAGCAGTCGTCCGCTCGGCGCTGGCGTCGTGCGGTTGATGCGAACGGCAATATCCGTAATGCCCACGCCCGTACCATTGATAAACCCGGCAAACGAGGTAGCCCCCGTCGCCAGGTTCAGGCGGTAGATAAACGAGATAAAATTACCGCTGCCATCCACCTGGTTTACGTTCAGGTACGACTGCTGGTCGTTGGGCCCAGCGGTATAGATATCCAGGTCGGTGCTGGCCCCGGGCGCGTTGAGGGGCGTCGGATTGCCCCCCGCCGTGGGGTTAATGGTCGCTACCGTCGCCAGCGAGCCCCCGTTCGGGTTGTCGGAGCGCACCAGCAGGCTGCGCTGCTCGTCGATGTAGTACAGCGTCGTGCCGGCCGCCCCGATAAATGAATTGGTGTAGGCCGCCGTCCCAATGAAGGGATTCTGCCCGGCGTTGGCGTCGTTGGTCACGTAGGCCAGGGCACCGTCGGTAGCCGCCAGCGTCCCGTCGTTAGGGTTGAGGCGGTAGTTATTGTCGTTGGTACCCGCCACCCGGATGCGGTCCACGGTGGGGTTAAAGTCGAAGGCAATGCGGTCGGAGCTACCGCCCAGCTCCAGCCGGATGGCACCGCTACCCACCGGCGTCGCCACGGCCGTGCTTTGGTTGAGCACGTACAGTTGGGCGTTGTTGCCGGTGGTGCTGGCGTCGTAGCCCAGCGCAAACAGCTCCCCGGTCGCGGGCCGGAAATCAATGCCCACCAGCATTTGCCCGGCGGCAACGCCCGTGATGGCCACGCGCGTCTGCGAGTTAGTTGGCGACGCCAGGTTGACCGACGTCAGGTCGGTACCCGAAAGCCCAAAGATGGTCTGGGCCTGCGCGGCGGCCGGCGCGGCCAGCGCCAGCGCAAAACCCGCTGCCGTACCCAGCAGCTGAAGGAACCGCCGGCTCGTTACCGGTGGTGAGAGTAAAGACTTAGGCATGAAGTAAATGGTGTAAGGTGAAATAAACGGGATTTAAATAGAAATGAGCTCTTAAGTGGTTTACAGGGCTGCATTTAGCGGACAAAGCGAACGGTACTCAGTGCCGTTAGCCAGGTTACTCGAAGGCGGATGGTTCGTTTCATAGCAAAGGCTAAGAGCGCGATAACAGGGCCCCCACCTCCTTGCTTGCAGCTAGGGCCGGAACCCAACGGTAAAGTTACTGGCAAGCACTACGTGAATAGGTTAAGTTATAGCGCTATTATCCTACTGTGATTTATCAAAAAATGCGTTTTTACCTTGTATGCGTAGTTTTTATATTTTTTACTAATAATAAATTTATACTTTATCTTGCAACTATCTAATGGTCATAAGCGGCCTGCGTATAGTGGTCCAGCAAAAAATAGACAGTGAGTTAAGATGGAGATAATCCAGCTAAATGAGATAGTTTAGGGTAGCGTTTTCAAATTTCTGTTGGTAAAAGGCGCTTTCTCCACAGGTCCGCGATAGTAGAAGCTGTTGCGCGAGAGGCCCACAGGGGGTGTGCATCGAACTGGCCAGGTCGGCTTGGGCAACCAGGACGCGTTGATGGGCTATTGCTATGGCCCCAGCGTTCTTTAGCAGCGCGTTTTCCATCTGGAGTCGGCTAATAGCGGCGTATAGTGGCTCTACGTCCGGGGTTAGTGCGGTGGGAGCAGGCGACTCGGCGAAGGACCGGAAACAGCCAGGGTTACGTGGGTTACGAGGCATCTACAGTAGCATCGCTATCAGAATCCAGGCCGTCGCTGCCATTCCAGAAAACAGCCAGCTAAAAATAGAATAGTGCTTCTTGGTAAAGTCTTATGTATGTGAATACCAAAGCCATAAGAAACATCAAAAATTTTATACTATACTATAAATAAACCTGTGTAAAATGCCTGATACCCAGGTTTAAGTATAAAAAGGTATAAAGGGAAAATACCTTTTGTACTTATTTTTACCTTTTTCTTAGAATACCCAAGAACTGATTACCAAGTACATCGCCTAAGAATCGGCGAAGCTACGTGAGCCCGGCTGAAATAGAGGACATGGCCGTGCCGGACGTTGGCCTGAAAAATGGCTTCGTGGACGAGCGCCGCCTGCCCTGGCCGTGGTTTGAGCAGTACTATTTCAACCACGGCCTGCTGAGCTTGCTGGCCCGGCCACTCATCTGGCGCCTGCACCAGCCCGACGGCACGCAGCAGGACGCGCTCTGGGTGCGCGACACCTGGCGCAACCTGCGCGCCCAGCCCGTGCCCGCCCCCACGGCCAACACGCAGTTGCAGCTCTGGCACCCCGTGCTGGCCGCCCCGCCCGAGGTGCTGGCCTGGCGCGAGCTGCTCGAGCGCCACCAGCTGCGCCAGCCGCTCAAGCAGGCCTTTCGCGAGGTATATCTACTCACCCCGCCCGAGGAGCGCACCCGCACCTACTCCAACCGCCTGGCGGCCCACCTTCTACAACTACGTGAGCACCGACCAGGTGCGCTTTGTGCGGGGCGACGCGCCAGTGCCGCTGCCCGCCGTGCCGCCGCTGGCCTTCTCGGAGGTGATGCGCGACGTGGACCTCTTTGTGGGCGTGGCCAGCGTAGGCAACGACCCGCAGTGGCGCGACAACGGCGGCCTAGCGCAGTTCCGCGACTACTGGGAAAGCTACAGCTTTGGCGACCTGAGCGAGATGGCCAAAACCCGCAAGCTGGCCCTGGAGCGGCTGGTGCCCCGCCTCAAAATCGGCAAGGTGAGCGAAATAGCTGTGAGTAGTGCGCGCCCACGGCTTTAGCGGCCGAAGCCCGAGTTGGGAAAGTTTGCCCAGCCGCTGGACCATTATTTACGCAGCCAACGCGGCCGCAGGACGGCGTGAGCTACCCACCAAATCTGCCCCAACCCGCCTGCGCTAGAGGTCTTTTTTGTGCACGGGGCAATGGTAGCGCGGGTCGCAGCCTGAGACTAAACAGCCACGCAGCACGACGGTGCCCTGCCGGGCCCGACGTATAGCTCGGGGCGTGGGCCGGCCGTACACGATGGGCAGCAGGCGGTCGGTGTGGCCGCCCACGCAGGCCGGGCGGGCGGCGGCCGGGTAGGCGTAGGGGCAGGCCGTAGCACCAGGCGGGGCCTGGGCCGTGGCCGGGCCAACGCCTACCATTGCCCCTAGGGCGATGAAAGCCAGCAATGCTTTTTCATAACGGGCTGAGTTGACTGCGAAAGCTACCTTGGCGCTTGGTTTTTAGGGCTCGGCGGGCCGCCCGGTGGGCGCCTGCGGCTGGGGGCTCGCAAATTTCAGCTGTTTCAAGACGCTTTTGTATGCCGCTTACGCTTCGTTTTCGATGGTGGTCCTGGCTGGTGTGGCTCGGGGTGCTGGGCGGCTGCCAGCCTAAGACGCCGGCTCCTACGCGCATCACGGCCGAGAACTACCTCACGGCCATTCCCGACCCCAAGACGCTGGGCGAAGCCTACGTGAGTGACCCCGACGGGGTGCTGCCCCCAGGGGCCGCGCCCACCCTCAACGCCCAGCTCGACAGCCTCGACCGCAGCGGCCGGGCGCATATCGACGTGGTGCTGGTGCGCAGCCTGGGCGAACTGGTGCCCAAAACGGCCGCCACAGCGCTATTCAACAAATGGAAAATCGGTAGTAAAGCCACCAACAACGGCCTGCTGATGCTGCTGGTGCTCGACCAGCGCCGCGTGGAGTTTGAAACCGGCTACGGCCTCGAAGCCGACCTGCCCGACATTATTTGCTACCGCATTCAGCAGCGCTACATGCTGGAGCATGCTCGCGCCGGCAACTACGATGTGGCCGTGCGGGCGGGCGTGGCGGCCATCATCCGGCGGCTGCGGCCGCCGGCCGCGCTCCCCAAGCCGGTGCTGCGCACGGCCGCCGACTCTTCTAAGTTCTACGTCGACAGCTTGCAGCGGGCCATCATGGCGCAACATGGGCTGCTGGATGACGAAGACCCGCTGAACACGGCCCAGCCCGGCGAGGATATGGCCGGCTACTACGCCACGCCTGAGCCGGCGCCGCCGTTTGGCACGCTGGTGGTGGGCCTGCTGGCGCTGGTGCTGTACCTGGTGCTGTGGCACTGCACCACGCGAGAACTGCGGGCGCGCTGGTGGCTGCTACCGGTGGCCCTGGGGCTGGCCGTGGGCCTGGTGGTGCAGGCCCTGCGCGAGGCGCTGACTACGAGCGAGTTTCTGGCACTTGCCTACGGGCTGCCGTTGCTGGTTGTTCACGGCTATTTTGGGTGGCACTATTGGCGGGCGCGGGCGCCGGTGCCGGCCCTGGGTCGGCCCGCGGCCTATGGGCAGCGCCAAGCGGCGCACCGGGGGCTGGGCTTCACGGCCTACTTGTTTCCGGTGGCGCTGGCGCTGTATTGGCCCTGGCACCGCCGACAGCTGGCGGCGTTGCGCGATGCGCCCTTTGCCTGCCCCGAGTGCGGGCAGCCTATGCACAAGCTGTCGAGCGCCGCCGAAAAATCGTATCTCGAACCCGCCCAGCTAGTCGAAGAGACCTCAAACGCCGTGGACTACGACGTGTGGGCGTGCGCGAGCGGCCACCACGTGTCACTCGCCTACCCCAACCCCGAGAGCCGAACCAGCATTTGCCCGGCTTGCCAGCACCGCACCCTCGCGCCGGGCCGGCTGCGGATAGAGCAGGCCGCCACTACCCGGGCCGAGGGCTGGGGCTGGCGCGTGCAGCAGTGCCGCTTTTGCCAGCACGAGGAGAAAATGAAGGAAACCATCCCGCGCCGCTCCAGTCCCGCCGAACGGGCGGCTGGCGGCTCATCCTCCTCGTCGTGGGGCAGTAGCACGGGCAGCAGTAGCGCCGGTAGCAGCCGAAGCACCAGCAGCGGCGGCTCGTCGGGTGGCGGCGGGGCGGGCAGCAGCTGGTAAGCGGCTGGCGCGGCCGCGGGTTCTTGCTGGAGTCTGCGTAGGATACCCGGTTCCGGCGTAGCAGAGTGGGCGGCACTGGTTGGCTTGCTGCGCCTAATGTTCGTAGCTGTGCTTGGTTCGCTGCCTGCGCCCGAACGTCGCCCCTAGTCAGCCGTACAGATTAGACCTTACCCACGCTATGCTTTCCGTATGGGGTTATTTTTTCTTTGCCTGAGCGGGCTGGCGCTGGCCTGCCCACCCCAGGCCCCGCGGGCCTCGGGGCCGGCGCTGCCCGCTGCCATTCGCCGGGCCCTGCCTGCGGGCTACGCCGTGCTCGACGCAACCCAGGGCGACCTGAACCGCGACGCGACGCCCGACTGGCTGGTGGTGCTGCACCGGCCCGACGAGCAAAAAACCTCCGACGTGATAGACCATCCCACCAAGCGGCCGCTACTGCTGTTCGTGGGCGGCGCGGGCGGCACCTACACCCTGGCTGCCCGCTCCGATAATGCCGTGTATTGCGTGGACTGTGGCGGCATGATGGGCGACCCGTTTGTGGGCCTGGCCATCAAGAAAGGCTATTTTACGGTGGAGCACTACGGCGGCAGCGCGCAGCGCTGGACGCGCTTCGTGACCTTTAAGTACGACCCGGCAGCCCGTACCTGGCTGCTGCATCGCGACGGTAGCGAGCATTTTCACGCCCTCGACCCCGAGCACGGCACCACTGCGGCCACTACCGCCAAGAACTTCGGCCGGGTGCCGCTGGCCAAGTTTGACATTTATAAAGAATAGCCCACGCCAGCCGCCCTTCTCGCCAGCCGCTACCTTCCATGTCCTTTGATTTTCAACGCTTTCGGCAGCAGCTTACGCAAGCCGCCAGGGACGCCTTTCTGGAGCTGCTGGCGACGAACCCCACCGAGCGCTTTTACAGCTTTGCCTTGTACAGTGATGAAGGCGCTCTGACGGTGTGCCCGTCGGCCAACACGCTGGCGCACCTGGCCGCCCAGCCGCCCGAGGACCTGCCGTATGCCAAATTCGAGCCGGCCGAGTGGGCCTACGAAATGCGCGGGGCCGCCACCCAGTTTGACGAGCTAAGCCGCCAGCTGCGTACGCACGTGCTGCATGAAGCGCTGGCAGAAAAGGAATTTGAGCAGTTTCGCCAGCAGCTCTACACCACGTGCGTGGCGGTGCTCGACGAGCTGCGGCAGCAGCGGTTTTTCGACCAGGCGGCGGGCCGCGAGGTATTTCTGCTGTTCAGCGTGTCCGATGGCGATACCCCGGCGGCCGAGTTAGCGCAACTCGTCAAACGCCTTAATGAAAACGCCTATTGCGCTGAATACCTGGCCTGGCTGGCGAGCTGGGAAACCTGAAGCCCCTGCTATCTCCACCTCAGAAGTATCCTTCTCTACTTACTCTAGCTGCCTGCATGAAGCGGATTCACGTTACTGCCCTAGGTACCCTGGCTACCCTGCTACTGAGCATCAGCGCCTGCCACCCCGACCAGCCGGCTACCCAGCAGCCCGTTACTGCCTCGCCCGTTGCCGCTAGCCCACGAGCCCCGACCAAACCGGGCGTGACCTCGGCTACGGCCGACGACACGCTGCACTTGCCCGGCGGGCAGGTAGTGCAGTTTCGTCCTATCACCCAGGCCACATTCAACCAGCTGCCCAACAACTCCTTATACGAAATGCCCAACGACCCCGGTGCCGAGCACCTGCCGGCGGCCGCTGGCGGGGTACGTCGGCAGGGTCTAGCGCTGTTATTGCAGCCGGCGCAGGGCAGCGCGATACGACTCGCCTCCACGGCTACCGAGGCTGAGCTGCAAAATGGGGGCGTGAAGTATATGTACTGGGGCAGCCTGCCCACGGCCCACCAGTGGGTGGTGCGTGCCTGGGCCTGGGAGTCGGCGGGCACGGTGCTGGTAGACCAGCGCACCGGCCACCGCCTGGCCGAGCTGCCCGGCGACCCCGTGGCCGCGCCCGATGGCCGCCGCGTATTGTTCTTCAGCCCCGGCCTGGGTGGCGGCGACCAGGCCAATATGTTGAGCTTGGCACAGATAGAGCCCACCGGCGCGCGCCTGCTTTGGCAAATCGAGCCCACCACCTGGGAGCCAGTCGAAGCCCGCTGGGCCGCCCCCAACCGCATGGTGCTGAAGCGCCGCCATACCCTGCCCGATGGCAGCATGGCCGACGATGCCCGCGTGACCTACGACGAGCTTACCCTACCCCGCTAAGCCCGCCTTATGCTTTCTACCCGCTTGCTGCTAGCCATCGCGGTGCCCTTGCTAGGGGCGTGTCGGCCCGATTCGCCCCCGGAACTGCCGCCGTGCCTGAAGCCTCTGCTCGAAACGCTGTCCGTCCGCTACCGTCCCCTCAACCGGCAGGACACGCTGACCAGCTACTGGGCGCCCGATTCGCTCTGGGCTGATAGCCTGTTTCACCTGACCGATGCTCACCGTAGCCAGCTCCTGCTGCGGGTGCGGTTTGTGCCCGCCTCGGTAGCGGCCGCCGCCGGGCTCGATACGCTCCGTTTCCGCCGTCCCTCTTCCCAACTCGAACTCTACCCTCAACCCGGTTACCACTGGAACTTCTACGCGGGCCGCAGCCCGGAAATCGACCTCACCGAAACGGCCGACAAGGTGCCCCTGCGCCTGGCCCTGACTACCACCTGGCGGTATTCGTTGAGCGAATATCGCCGCTGGCGGCACGAAGCGGCGGATGACCCCCGTACTGAGGAGCGCAACAACTACCTGGTGGACTACCCCTTCGGAGTAGCGGCCGAGGCCCGCGTCAGCGACTCGGTGGCGTACGTCCGCGTATTTCCGATGCGGCCCCGCGTGCCCCGGCCCGACACGCTATACCCGTACCTGGCCTACCAGCGGCCCTTCCCGCTGCGCCACCAGCGCATTCCCCTGGTGGCCGACCAGCCCGATACAACCCGGCACGCTCTGCTCCGCCTTAGCTTTCGCGTGCTTCACCATTCGGCTAACTAAGGCTGCGTTTTAGCCTGATGGCCAAGTAAAACTCAGCGTTGCAAGCCAAGCAGTGAGCGGGTTAGCCAACTCGTCCGGTTGCCGCTTACTGCTCACGCAGTAGTTAACGCACTGTTTTTTCCTGGCTGCTCAACCAGCTTTTTGCCCGTAGTTGCCAGGATACGTAAGGCAGGAGAATGGAGCGAATAATTCGTAAGCTGCTGCTTACCTGGGTGGTGCTTTTAGGCGCCTGCCTGCTTACGCAAGTGTTTCCTTTCTCGGGAAGCGCCCGGCTGGGCTATTGGTTGCTGCTGGTGGTAGCCCTCACCAGCCCGGTAGTCGTCCTGCTCCTGTTCTGGAGAGTGGGATTGGGCCTGCGCGAGGCATTTTACCGGCTGCGCGTGCTGCGGCGGGCGGCCAGGTGGAAGCGGAAAGAGCCGCAGGCACCCTGGACCGGGAAAGGGTGGGACGCGTAAAGAGCCCCCGGCGGCGGAAACCACGCCAGGCCCCTGTCAGCTTGCTGAGCGCCGCCTAGGGCAGATTCCAGATTAGTGTACAGTCATTGAAGGGCGTAGAGACGCAAATAGTGCGTTTCTACGCCCTGTACACCAACTTAAGAACCGCTCTGATTCTCACGCGGTGAGGTCGGCATCAGCCCGCCCTAGGTAGTAGAGACACCCATATGCCACCGCTGGCGGCAGCAGTAAGATGGCCGCCGAGTACCCAAGCCCCAGCAGCCCCAGGGCTACTGCTGCCGCCCCCCAGCTAGCCCACAGCAGCACCCGCGCCGTGCGGGTCTGGTAAAACAATGCGCGGCGCAAAGGTGCCGACTGGGTGCGCCGGGCCAGGCGCCTGGCCAGCGCGTTGAGGCGCACGGTGCCGGTGGGGTCGTCGGGGCGGGTACCAGGGCGGTCGGCCAGGTGCAGCACCCGGCCGTCGGCCAGCTCCAGGCGCAAGTGGTACTGCGCAAATCCTCGGAACCGCAGCAGCCGCAGCCAATAGGTGTAGGCCACGATGCTGCTCAGCAGGATGGTTTCGGGGGGCAAGGCCGGCTGGGTGCTAGGCGGCTCCAGGTGCAGCGCCTCGCGGTCGAAACGCAGCAGCCGAGGCCGGTTGCCGCGCGCCCGCCGGTAGCCGGCTCCTAGCAGCAGCCCCAGGCCGAGCAGCGCGCCCACTGCGTTGCGCCTAGGCGTGGGGCTGCCGGCCAGCTTCAGGGTGTTGAGCAACAATAATAAGCCACCCAGCAGCAGGGCCATAGCCACCAGCAGGCCCGTGGGCTGCACCAGCACCAAGCTGCGCTGGGCGGGCCGGGCGGCAAGTGCGGCGGGTGAGTGGCTGGGCATAAACAGATAGCAAAAACGCTTGGCAGCTTGCTTACCCGGATAGATTGAGGTAGGGCACGGCTATCCTGCAAAACTAAGCAGTCGCCTACCCGTAGGGATACGCCTCCGCTTTATGCAGTGATGCCGGTTTCGCTTTCACTCACTTTGCTGAGCATCAGGTTAATTTGGCCTGAAGCTACTAAGTCTTGCCGGTTAAAGTAGTACAACTGCCGTTCTATGCCTCCAAACTCCGCCCTAAGTGAGCAGCTTCGCCACCAGCTGCGGGCGCTGCTGCGCACCAAGCAGCAGTTGCTGGTAACGCCCGCCGAGCGCCCGGCCGCTTCGCAGCTCCTGTCGCACAGTGGGGGCGACCCGTACTTTGAAGCCGGCGAAACCTGGCCCACCAACCCCGAAACCGGCCAGCCGCTGGAGCTGATTTTTCAATTGGTAAACCCGCACGGAGATATGCCCTGGCCCTTCGAGGCGCAGGTAGTGCAGTTTTACCACAACTACTACTGGGGCGAACTGCCGTTTGACGACGGCGACCCGCGCGATTTTCGCGTGAAAACCTATCCACACCTGCGCCCCGCGCAGCTGGCGCAGGTGCCCCGGCCCGCGGCGCTGCCGCCCATTGGGTTCAGCTATATCCACACCCAGGCTGCACCCTCGCTGCCCGACGATGAGGAGCTGGCCGACCTGGCCCCCGAGCTGCAAGCCCTGTGCGAGCAGTTGCGTCCCGACGACTGGCGCGCCGCCTACAACCAAGCTGTGACGGAGCTGGCCGGCGAGCCCGACCTGGGCTCTTGGGTGGGCGGCTACGCGCAGTGGCTGCAAGGGGCGTACCCCACGGGCACGTTCTGGCTGCAATTCGACAGCACCGCAGAATTTGCCTGGGGCGATGCGGGCCTGCTGTACTTCTGCGTCGATGGCTCCGACCCTGACACGATTTCCTTTCAACTACAAAGCTGTTAATGACCAGTGCATTACTGCTCGGCGGTGCCCTGGCGCTGGCCAGCCTGGCCCCGCCCGCCTACCGCACCTACCACAACGCCCGCTTTGGCTACCGCATCGACTACCCGGCGGATTTCAAATCCCAGCCCGAGCCGGCCAATGGCGACGGCCGCCGCTTCGTGTCGGCCGATGGCCAGACGGTGCTCACGGCGTATGCGGGCTACAATGCCCTGGATGGGGGCCTGGCTGCCAACCGCAAAATAGCCCGACAGCGCTGGCAGGAGAAGCACGCTACCTTCGTCCTCGACCAGCTCACGCGCACGGGCTACGTGCTGTCGGGGCAGGTGAAGGGCCGGATTTTCTACGAGAAGACTGTCCTTCAAAGCAACACGCTCACCACCTTTTTGTGGGAATACCCAGCTGCTCGCAAAGCCGCGATGGATGATGTTATTCAGCATACCATCCGGACGTTGCAACCCAGTGTGGCGGGTGAAAACTAGCGGCGGCAGCTAGCTGCCGTTGCGGACAGTGAGCCAGGAGCGAAAAGTAGTTGCTTCTTCCGCCGTCAGGCGGTGCTTGCTGCCACGCGCTGCGAGAGGTAAGGGTTCACAATTATTCTACTGCTTGGGCAACGAATTTGCTCTTACCAGCCGCGCAACCGGCCGCCGACACTTGCGTTCAACAAAGCTTATTCATTTCGCCTTATGGTTTGTTGCTTCCGTTTTCCTGGTACCCGTTGGTGGTATTGGAGCTACTCGCTGGTGGCGCTGCTGACGTTGCCCCATGCGGCCCCAGCCCAGGCCCCGCCGCCCGGCACCGACTACCTTGCCCCGCTCAAAACCAAGGACCTAAGCCGGCTGTGGCGGGCCGACCGGCTGGTATTCTACGGTACCCCAGGCGCCGATGTATTTCCGGAGCCGCTGGGCTTTATTGGTGCGAACTACCAGCGCTTCTACCTGCATTACACCAGCGTGCGCCCGGCCCCCGGCCAGCCCTACGTGTACCAGGTGAGCGGTAAAACGCGGGTAAAAACGAACGTGTGCGCCTTCACCGGCACTATCACGGTGGTGAAAGCGCGGCTCTATAAAGCACCCAACGCGGAGCATCCGCAGCTTCGGGAAGGAGAACTGACCTGCCGGGTCGAGCTGGCCGAAGACCGCCGCCAGCCGGGCAGCGGCACTCTCAGCGGCACGCTCACCACCTATTTCTACCTCGACGCCAAGGGCCAGCCCCAGTACAATTCCTTGGAGCCCATGGACGGCTTCAGCAACAACCAGTGCGTGGCCACCTGGACCAGCTACGCCACCCGGCAGCGCAAGCCCTGCCACTGGGGCGATTTTAAAATCCCGGAGTCCGGCGACCTTGACTTTAGCGTCAGCGATTTTGAAGTAGCCGCCAAATACGTGCCCAACGGCTGGCAAACCTACATGGCCGCGCTGGAAGGCTAGGCCGACAGTCCCAAAACCCGCCAAGCCCGCGTTGAAGAAAAACGCGCCTGGTGGAAATAAGCTATGCCGCAGTTTCCTTCCCTTCAGCGAGTCCTTCAGGAGGCCGGGCGCGTTTCCCCTACCCTTGCTATGCGCCGGGGCGGGGTGCGTAGCGGGCTGCCAGGTCACGTATTTGCTTACAGCTGCGCCTGTTCGTCTCGTCGCTGAATCAGCGCGCACTGGACCACCGGATGCAGTACGCGTATACCGCCGAGGGGCTGCTGGAAATCAAGCCCTGAGGCCAGAAACTTGCTGTTAACTTCTAATGCCCTGGCCTAGCCCATGAAAAAATGTTGCTTACTCCCTGTTTGCCTGCTGCTAGTGGGTAGCGCCCAAGCCCAGCTGCGGGTGAGCCCGCTAGCCCCTTCGGCCGTGCCGGCTAACCTCAAGCGCAGCGGCCGCGTGGTGCAGGCCCTGCGCTATACCGACCGCACCGGTACCTATACCGTGCTGGCCACTGAAATTGGCCCCCGGCCCGACCCCGCCGCCCAAAGCAGCGAGGGCCAGCGCGCCGACCTCTACGCCTACCAGTACCCGGCCACCGGCGCGGCCCCCACCTGGCAGGTGCACGATTTTGCGGACGACTGCCCGCTCGACCTGGAAGCCCGGTTTCTCTCGAAAGCGCTCACCGTCACCGACCTCGACCAGGACGGCACGGCCGAAGTCTGGCTGGTGTACCGCACCACCTGCCGGGGCGACGTAAGCCCGAGCACCCAGAAAATCATTATGTACGAAGGCCCGCGCAAGTACGCCGTGCGGGGCACCAGCCGCATTGCCCTCGGCGGCGGCCGGCACGATGGCGGCACCTACACCCTTGATGCCGCCTGGGCAGCCGCGCCGGCTAGCTTCCGTCAGCATGCGGCGCAGCTCTGGCAGCAGCACCGCAACGAGCGGCTGAGCGAATAGCTGCCCGCTGGTATAGCTAAGGAGCTTGTTCAGGGCTTCTGAACTTTCTAGTAAGTAGTCATGCTGCGCGGAGCGCAACGGAGTTAAAGTATCTCTGTCGCCCCGCTGAACGGCTCGGAAGAAGCGGTAGAGATGCTTCGACTCCGCTCTGCTCAAGATGACGGGCCTAAACAGGTTTTGGTAAACCCTAAACAGGCTTATGCCTTCCTCTTGGATAAGTTCTATTAGCTTCCATACCAAGGCGCTTATTGGCCGCGTTTGCTGGTGAGCGGCCGCTCTTGGGCTGGCTTACTTACTGCCTTTTCTATTCTGCCACCAACTGGTTGTCTATGCTTCGTTTCGCTACTACTGCGCTGGTTATTTCGCTGCTGGGCCTGGGGGCCTGCCAGCCGGCCCCCACCACCACGGCCGTGCCGCGCCAGGTGCGTAGCGTGGGCTACGGCCACGTCACGGTGTACCCCAACTACGCCGAGCTGACGGTGGATGCTGCCTTCACTCGCCCCCGCCTCAAGGATGCCGTGGCCGAGGTGCAGCGGGTGGTGGACCAGGTGCTGGCCGTGTCGAAGCGCTACGCGCCGGGGCGCGACGACGTGCGCGTGAGCAGCACCTCGTCTAACAAGGAATTCACTTACGTGAAAAACAAAGAGGTCTTCGTCGGCTTCAACTCCACGCAGTCGGTGACGGTGCGCATCAACGACTTGCGCCAGCTCTCGCCCTACCTCGAAGAACTACTAGCCACGCCCATCAGCCGCATCAAAGACCTGAGCTACGGCCACAGCCAGGCCGATAGCCTGCGCCGCGAGGCCGACGTGCTGGCCCTGGCCGACGCCGTGAAAACGGCCGATAAACTATGCGCCGCCCTGCACGTCAAGCGCGGCGCGGTGCTCGAAGTCAACGACAGCTCCAGCCCCGAGAGCAGCAACACCAACGGCTGGGGCCGCCCCGCGGCCAACATCGAGCTCTACAGCAAAAGCTTCGGCGGCCAGGGCTTCAAGATGAGCCCCGAGCTGCTGCGCTTCGATAGCCAGTGCAGTTTGTCGTCAGCCCTGGAATAGGGCCTGGGCACCAGCCTCACTAGGTGCCCAGGCTGGCCAATTTGCCGCTACCACTTATCCAGCCACTCTTTTTTCTTGGCCGCAAATTCCTCGGCCGTAATAACGCCCGCGTCGAGCAGCTGCTTGAGCTTCTGGAGCTGCTCGGCGGGGTCGGAGGTAGCGGGGAGTGGAGGGCTGGCCTGGCCCGCAAGCAAGCGCCCCAATTCAGCCCCGGCCCCCAGGTGCAGGCCCGCGCCGGCCAGGCCGCTGGGGTTGCGGGCGGCTTCGCGCAGGGCCTTGAGCTTTTCCAGCTCGGCGTAGCTGAGGCCAGCGGCGGCGGCTGCCTGGGCGGCGGCCGCCGCGTCGGCCACGCGGCCGATGCGCTGCTGGGTGGCCGCATCGAAGACGGTGCCGGTGAGGCGAAAATCCGTCAGCTCCAGCCCTAGGTTGGCAAACTCGGCCGCCAGTGGCTCGTGCAGGCCAGCGGACAAGGCGGCCAGTTGCCCATCGAGCTGCTGATACGAGAAGCCCGCCGCCGCTAGCTGCGCGGCCAGCACCTGCCCCAGGCGGCTTTGCAGCAGTGATTTGGCCTGTGCCACGGCGTAGGTATCTGCCAGGCCCGCCACCTCCGTGAAAAAGCGGCGGGCGTCGGCTAGCCGGAAGGAAAAATTACCGTGCGCGCCCAGCTCCACCGGCACCTGATACACCGGGTCAAGGTATTTCACGGGCGTGGGCGTGCCCCAGGGCTGGTTCACGTTTTCGGCCCGGCGGTAGAAGTACAGCTGCACTTTGTGCTCGCTCTCGAAGCCGGTGCGCAGCTTTAGCAGCGTGGTGATGAACGGCTGATTGTCAGTAGTCAAGTGGTAAAGTCCCTCTGCCTCCAGCACGTCGGCCACCGCCCCCTCGTACACCAGCAGCACGCCCTGGCCGGGGCCCACGAGCAGCTTGCTCGCGTCCTTGATTTCGTCGCGCACCGAGGGGTATTTCCACAGCAGCAGGTCGGGCTGTGGGTCGGGCCACTGAATAACTTCGGGCAGCTGGCCCCGAAAAAAGTTGAATGCCATAGCTAGTCGCAGGTAATGGGCGGGCCGAGCTCGCCGGCCGGGCTCAGGGTGTATGTAGTGCGGTCGCGGCCGACCACGAAGCCCCCCGCGTAGCGCAGGGCCAGGTTGGGCAGGGGGCCATCGGCGGGCAGCGGGGCGGTGAAGCGGACGGCGGCCGTGCGGGCATCGAGCGCCTGCACAAAGCGCTGGCTGCCGAGGCTGGCCGTGGCGTAGTAGGTCAGCAGCACGTAGTCGGCATCGTGGTAGAGCACGCTGGGGTAAAAGAACTGCCGGCCGGGCGTGAAGTCGCGATACGACAGCACGCGGGCCTGGGCCAGCTCCTGGGGCGTGATGAGGCGCTTCACGTGCGGGTCGGCGCTGGTAAAAACGCCCGAGCCGCCGAAGTCCTTGCGCCACACAAAGCTGGGCGCTACCTGCGGCCCACCATCGCCGGCCCGATACTGGTAGGCCAGCAGTTGAATGGGCTCATCGGGGTAGTCAGAGCTGGCCTCGCTGAAGGCAAAGCCCGTGCGTACCGGGCCGGCGGGCCGCTGGGCAACGGGGCCCCGGCCGCGGGCGGCATCCCAGGCCTCGTCGGCGGTGTACACGCGGTGCGCGAGCGGATACAGCAGCAGGTTGCGCCCGTCGGCGGTGAAGATGTGCAGGGCGTCGTCGTGGCGGTCGCCCCGGTCGAGGGTCACCACGCCGCTGGCCAGGGCCGGCTGATTGGCCAGCAGGCTGGCCGTGACGTTGGGCAGGGCGGGCGGGTTGGCTTGCACCTGGTAGGCGGCATTGTCGGTGCAAAGCAGCACGGTGCCGTTGGCCAGGCGCTCCAGCTCCACGGTGGGCACCCGGGGGCGGGAGCCACCGGGCAAGGGTAGCTCCTGTTGCACAGTTCCGGTGCGGGCATCGTAAAAGACTACGACGGGCTGGTAAGCGTCATGGTTGGCCGTGGCTTTGGCCCCGGCCACCACCAGCACCGGCTGCCCGCCCGCGCCCAGCACCAGCGCCGACTCAGCCGTTTGCCACGCGCTCGGCGGCGGCTCGTTGCGGCCGGTCATGATGGGGTCGGGCTCCAGCGTCGTACCGGCTCGCTTGTGCTGCGCCCAAAAATGCGTTCCCACGCTCCACAGCACCACCAGCCCCGCCATGAGCAGCGCCCAGCGCACCCGGCGCCGCATCTCGGCGGGCGGAATATTTACTGGCGGCGTGCCCGGCACCTGCCGGACGTTCACGTTGATGTCGTCGCTATCCAGAAAATACTCTGTACCGCAGTTGGTGCAGCGGTAGGTGTCGGGTTGCAGCGCTACTTGTTGGACACTGCCGCATTTGGGACACTGAATGGCTTTAAGCTGTTTGGCCATGCGCAGGGATGGGGGCCGGGCGACCAGCCAGGCGGGCTAGTGACGCTTACGCGGCGAGCCAGCGCAGGTTCTTACCGACAGTGGGTGGGGTGTCCGCCACTACTTGAGCCAGGAGGTAGCGGCAGTAGCGTAGCCTTAGCCGGCGGTTTGGCCAGGTTGTCTGGTTAAGCTGTAGATGATTAGTTGGCAGCTATTCTTTCTGTCAAAATCAGGAAAGTAGTGTCTCATCTTCTGCTGTTTCGCTTGGCTACCTCGTAGCTTAGCAGCTCTATTATTGAAGCTGTTTAGGAAGTCTACATTCGTCATGCTGAGCGCAGCGCAGCGGAGTCGAAGCATCTCAGCCGCCTCCTCCAAACCATTCAACGGGGCGATAAAGATGCTTCGACTCCGCTGTGCTACGCTCAGCATGACAGGAAGTTTTGCATTTCAAAACTTCCTAAACAGCTTCGTTATGTGTTATGCTAGGCTTTACCGTTATTTTTTTACTCGCTACCTTTTATATGCATCACATCATTTACTTAAGTTGTGCCACCGCGCCACTCACCAGTGCGCAGCTGCAAGCCTTGCTCACGCTGGCGCACCAGCGCAATACCGAGCTAGCCATCACAGGCGTCCTATTCTATGCCAATGAGCGGTTTATGCAGGTTTTGGAAGGGGAGGAGGAAACCGTGCAGGCGCTGTACGAGCTGATTAAGCGCGACCCCCGCCACCACTCCGTTATCGCGTATGCCGACAAGCCGATTGTCGAGCGCAGCTTCAGCGAGTGGGCCATGGCTTTTCAGCCCGGCAGCCCGCAGCAGGTGCTGAAACTAGCCGGCTACCTGGGGCCAACGGACGTAGCCGTTGAGGTAGCTGGCTTGTCCCCGAAGGATAAAAATCTGTTTGACCTGCTGCGCTCTTTTACGCTACCTTAAAAACGGCTCCCCGCACGTACCACCACTTGCGAGCCGGAAACGAAGCAACGCCCCAAAGTCTACCCCACTCTGCTCCGCTCGTTACCCAGCTGGAGTCCTCAACTTATTTCGTCAAGACGGATTGGATGGCTTGTAGCTAAGCTACCTATAAACTATTGCAGCACAACCTTTTCGCTTAGTACTGCGGCATTGTTCTGCACCCGCAGGGTGTAAAAGCCAGGGGCTACGCCAACCGTTGAGAATGACTGCTCTTCGGCGCGACCTAGCGGCTGCTGCCGCACTACCCGGCCCACCGCATCCAGTAAAGTGGCCGTGCCCAGGCGGTTGCTGGCAGGCAAGCGCAAGGTGAGCTGGCCCGTGGCGCTGGGGTTTGGGAAGATGGCTAGCTCCTGCTCGCTGGTAGTGGGCCAAGCTTTGAGCAAGGCGGGCGTAAACTCATAGGCCCCGATATCAGGAGCCGTGAGGCTGCGCGCGGCGCCGGTTATATCCTCGCTCACCTGCGCCAGCGGCACGGCCGCCCCGCTTAGCGCGGCAGCACCCGGCAGCAGGTTGCCGGCCGCCGCCGCGCCAAACTGCGGAGCCACGGCCACGCTGGCCCGGTCGAAGGTGCTGCCGTTAGCGGTTTGCCAGTCGGCCAGCGTGGCGTATGGCACGCCGGCGTAGTAGCCGGTTTTGAAGTTGGTGCCACTGCCCATCAGGTTGTTATGGTCGGATACTGTAGTGCCGGCCGCCGAGGACAAGTACACCGCGTAGGTGGTGCCCAGGCCCGCGCGGGTTACGTGCACCAGGTTGTTTTGGAATACCACATCCTGCGCCGACGTTTGGTAGAAGCCATAGGTATTGGATGCCGTCGTGCTGGTGGGGTCGTTGATGTCGACCGTGTTATAGTAGTAGCGCATGCTGCTCGACGAGGCATTGTAAAAGCCGTAGACCGAGCCCGCGCCCCCGAGGTCGTACACCAGGTTGTTGGCTACTACATTAGGCTTGCCAGTAATCGTCGTACCGGTGCTCATGAACATGGCAAAAGCCCCACTGGTAGAAGTAGTAGCCGGCGGAAAGGCCCGGTGAATGCGGTTTTTCTCTACCGCTGCCCCATTCACCCCCGCCCCGAGGGAGATGCCGTAGAAGGTGGTGAGCGCCGTGCGCGTGGGCCGCGAAATGTCGTTACCAAGCAGCTGCGGCGAAGTGAGGTAGCTGGCAAAAATACCGTAGTAGTGAAAGTCGCGCAGCGTGTTGCCGCGCACGACGATGCCCGGCGTACCCGCCGTGGCCACCCCCGTGCCCACCACCGCAATGCCGTAGTAGCCGCCCTGCACCGTGTTGCCGCTAAGCGTCAGGTGTTGCGGAGCCGCTGAACCCGCGGTGGTGGCGTCGGTAGAAGAAGCACTGGACACGATGCCCGCGAAGCTGCTCGTCGTGGCGCTGGTGCTGGTCGTCACGGCACACTTGCGGATGATGCAGTAGTCCGCATTGTTCAGCACCTGGATGCCCCAGCCATACGCGGCCGTGCTGGTACCGCCCACGGTGGCATCCACCGTCAGGCTATCGAGCGTCACGTAGTCGGCCCCGCTCAGGGTAATAACCGCCTTCTGCGCCGCGTTGGTCGAGCCAAACTGAATCGTGCGCCCCTGGCCGTTGAACGTCACGCGGTTAGTGGCGCTACTGCCCGTGATAGGGCCGAGGCTTAGCTGCTCGGTGTACGGCCCCCCGCTCACCGCGAAGGTAACCGGGCCGCTCACGCCGCTGGCCGTGAGGGCCGCCGCCGCCGCGCCAAAACTCGCATAGTTGGTGCCGCCCGTGGGCTGGGCGCTATCGATGGTGTAGGCACCAGCTAGCTGGGCAAAAGCGGCCGGGCTGGCAAGAAGTAGCACAAAAGCGGCCCATAAAATGCCAAGCTTACCAGGAATAGCGGATGGAAGGCGGTGGCGCCGCGCCGCGCTGGCGAAAGAGAAACAGGGGCTCATCAAGCAGAGGGGTAGAGATAAAAAGGGAATCCGGACAGTACCCCCACCAGCCAGCCAACTACTGGGCGCTCAAGCTCCTGAGCGGCAAGTCGCCTCGCTATGATTTGTGCCCGCCTGGGGGCCTGGGGCTGGTGGTGGAACCCAGCCAGGCACTACCCGCTGGTGCCTGCATCTGGGAGAAGGCCGGGCTGAAAGCACCAAGGCTTTGCGCAGCTACGTCGTGAACGCAGCCGCAAAGCTAGGAAAGGCGATGCTAAATATTGGCCTTATTTATAATAATTCTAAATAAAAAAACCAAACTAGTTTATCTACAGTGTTTACTAGCTTGCGTCCTTCGTCGTGAATACTGCTTTATGACGCAACGCCATAGTAAATCCCAGCTACCCACCAAGGCCCCGTATTTTACTCTGGTGTCTTAGCCGCACCACGTGGCGGCTGCTTAAGTAGCAACCTGTGGTGAAACGGCTTACTAAGGAGCTGTTGGTATTAGCCTCTCTCTTTTGATTTTACCTAGACAAAAGACGTTAGACACAAGCCAGGGAAAGTATCAGTCGGGTTAAACGACCTCTTTTCTCCTGGCCTGTGCCTAACGTCTTTACAAGCTGAGCTAACCCGCTTCTAAGCCAGTTCGCCCGTGAGTGCCGTAGCCACTGCTGGCTGGGGGTGCTTGACGGCTGGCAGGGGCTTGCGCTTGTTTTTCTTTTGCAGCTTATTGAGCCAGATGATGGCGCCCGTAACTGGCAGACTAGTAGCGATAAGGCAGGCGATAAAGTAGAGAATCTTGGTGAAGGTGCCGTACACGTCGCCCATGTGCAGCGGCCGAATGAGCGCTACCAGCTGCTCGTTCCAGGGCTTGGCGGCAAAAATATCGGCCTTGAGGATAGCCCCGCTGTACTGGTCGAAGGTGAGGCGGTCGGAGCCGGCGAGCGTGAAAAAGCCGGTCGGTGTTTTGTAGATGGTGGCCGCGCCTTCGGGGCCTTTGGGTAGGGTTAGGTACACCACGCCGGGCCGGGGCAGCTGGCGGGTGGTCAGGGCCAGAAAATCGTCGGCCGAGAGCGTGCGGCCGGGCGCAGCCGGTAGCGCCGAGGGCAGCGGCTTTTCGCCCCGAAAGCCAAAGACTTTGGCCCCCAGCAGGGCGCTGGCCCCGTTGCGGTACCACTCAAACGACCAGCACAACCCCGTGAGGGCCATCACCGTGAGCAGCGCGAAGCTGTAGAAGCCCAGCGTGTTGTGCAGGTCGTGGTTGATGCGCTTCCAGTTGGCGTCCCACTTGATGTTAAAGCCGGGCTTCCACATCTTCCAGTTGCGCCACTGCTTGAGCTTGGCCGGGGCCCACAGCACCAGGCCGCTGAGTTCGAGCACCAGGAAAATGATGGTCGAAATACCCACGATAACCTGGCCCACGCCGCCCTCGATGAGCAGCCAGCGGTGCAGGCCCATCACCCCGAAGAAAAACTTTGACAAGCCGGTGTCTACGTTGCCCTGCACGGCCCCGGTGTAAGGGTTCACGAGTAGGGTTTGCGAATCGTGGTTGCGGCCGTGGCCGCCTTTTTTGCCTTTGCCGCCCCGGCCCCCGCGGCCGCCGTGCTCGCCCTTGCGGCCGGGTCCTTGGCGGGTGGCTTCGGCGCGCTCCTTGGCTTCTTCGGCCAGCTGGCGCTTGATGGCAGCTTTGGTGGTGAGGGTCAGCGTCCAGGCGTGGTCGGAAGCCTGCGGCACCATCAGGGCGGTGACCTGGCTTTCGGGGTGGGCGCGCTCCAGGCTGGCTATCAGGGTGCTGGCGGCTAGTGGCTTGGCCCCGGCCGGCGCGGCTACGTGGTAGGCTTCGGCCTCCACGGCTTCTACCAGCTCGTTGCGAAAAGTGTAGAGCGTGCCGCTCAGGCACACCACAAACAGCACCAGGCCCGCGCCCACGCCCAGCCACAAGTGCAGGTCGCCAATGAGCTTGCGGAAGGTATAGCCTTGTTTTGCGTTTGACATGGAATAACGGGGGTGGGGTAACGCTAGAACCGCACGGCGACGCTACCCAAAAACTGCCGGGGCGTCTGGGGCACCAGCGAGGTAGTGCCAATCCAGTAGCGCTCGTCGGCCAGGTTGTTGCCTTTTACCGTGAAGCGCAGGCGGCCGACCTCGTAGAAGATGCTGGCGTTGAAAATCTTGTAGCCGTCGATGATGAGCGTATTGGCCGCGTTGGCGTAGATGTCGGACGAGTAGTTGCCGCCCACGCCCAGGCCCAGGCCGTTGAGCGGGCTGCCGCCGCTGAGGCGGTAGCTGAGCCAGAAGTTGGCCACGTGCTGCGGGGCCTGCTCGGGGGTTTTGCCCTCGTTGGTTTCCAGGTAGCGGCTTTGGTTGTAAGAGTAGCCGCCAAAGAGGTTGAGGCCGGGCACGGGGTTCACGACCAGCTCTAGGTCCACGCCTTTGCTGTTGCGCGAGTCGTCCTGGATGTTGGGCAGCGGGTTGGCGGTCGTCGAGGCGGGGTCGGCCCGCAGAATGTCATTCTGCCGAATGGCGTAGTAGCTCACGTTGGCCGTGGCGCGGCCCTGAAACATATCCAGCTTCAGGCCGCCTTCCCACTGAATGGTCTGGGTAGGCTTGTAGTCGGTGGTCGTCGTCACGCCCGCGCTGCTGACTACCGTTTGCGGCTGGTTGTTGGTGAAGCCGTTCTGGTAGTTGCCGTACACCGAAAGGCGGTCGCGCAGCACCTGGTACACCACGCCAAACTTGGGCGACCACGCTACCTGGTTGTATTTGGTGAAGTTGCTGGCTTCACCCACCTTGAAATAGTCGAAGCGCACCCCGGCCGACAGCAGCAGGCTTTCGGTCACGTTGAGCACGTCCGACACGTAGGCCGCCGAGTTGTAGAAGCGCCGGTTGAAGCGCGACCGCGCCTTGCCTGCAATGGCGTTGTCGAAGCTTTGCAGGTTAAACGTCCGGTTGACGCTCGCGTCGTAGTCGGCATCGGGCTGGTTGAGAGCAAACGTGGTGGTAGCGGCGGCAGCGGTCAGGGCCGTTGGGTCATCGACGTAGGTGGTGCCGCTCACGCGGTTGTCGAGCGTAAACCAGCGCGAGTGGTCGAGACCCACTACCATGCGGTTGCGCAGCGTCCCGATTTTGAAGTCGCCGATGAAGTTTTGCTGCACCTGCACATTGCTGAAGTTCGACGGGATGTAGCCGCCCGTGCGCTGAATGCGGGTGGCAGCGGGGTCAAACTGCGCGTTGTCGGTGGCCGAGCGCACGGTGCTCGGCAGCAGCCCCAGGGTCAGGGTGCGGCTTAGGTAGTCGGCATTGCCCAGCGAGTAGAGCGTTTGCGACTGCCAGCCCGGCGCCAGCTTGTAGTTGATGCGCCCAAACACGTTGTACACGTTTTGGGTGGTTTGAAAATCGTTGGTGGTGTACGAGCGGTCGAAGTTGATGTACTGGCTCAACTCGCTGAACTTCTTGTTATAAAGAAAGCCCTGCGGCGTGGTCACGACGCCAGCCTGGTTGCGGGTTTCCGCTGCAAAGAGCGCGTTGCCCAGCGAGTAGCTCGTGTTGTTGAAGCGCGTATTGTACAGCTCCACGTCGAGGTCCACGCTCAGCCGGTCGTTCACTAGGTACGTCACGCTCGGGGCCAGCAAGTAGGAGCGCGCCTGGCCCGCGTCCTGAAAGCTGCGCTCGCCGGCCACCACCGCGTTCACGCGCACCAGCAGCGAAGAGTCGCGCAGCAACGGCGTGTTTATATCGAGGGTAGCGCGCTGCTGGTCCCAGCTGCCGCCGGTGTAGCTCACCTCGCCGCCAAAAGCGCGGTAGGGCCGCTTGGTGACGCGGTTGATGAGGCCGCCGGGGCCGCCCGTGGTGCCGTAGAGCGTGCCGTTGGGGCCTTTCACCACTTCGATACGCTCGGTCAGCTGCGGGTCTGAAAGGGTGAGCTGGGCCGTTTGCAGGCCGTTGCGCAGGCTGGTGCTAGAGGTGAATCCGCGCAGCCGCACTTGCAAGCCGGTGCCACCCGAGCCGCCCGAGCGGCTCACGCCGCTCACGCCGGGGGCGTTGTAGAGGGCGTCGCTGGTGTTGGTGACGACCTGGTCTTGCAGCAATTCCTTGGTCACGACCGAGTAGGTCTGGGCATTTTCGAGGTTGGAGATGGGCAGGCGCGACACAAACTCGCCGCTCTGCTTGCGGGCGTACTTGTTGATTTTCTGGCCCGTCACGGTTACCGCGTCGAGCTCGGCCGACGATTGCCGCAACACGATGGTGGCGATGGTCGTGGTGCGGCCCGGCTCAATCGTAACGGCCTGCTCGCGCTTCTCAGCACCCAGGGCCTGCACTGTGAGCGTGTAGCTGCCGGCGGGTGCTTTTAGCACAAAAGCGCCCTCGTTATCGGTCGTCGCGCCGTGGGTGGTGCCTTTCAGACCCAACAAAACGCCCACCGCCGCCTGGCGGTCGGCATCGATGACCTTGCCCCGCAGCGTGCCCACGTCCTGGGCGTGCGCTTGCTGCACTAATGAAAATATGATGAAGCAGAAAAAGAAGCTAAAAAGCCCTTTACAGGGCCTTAAAGGCAGTTTTGGGTAATGGGTACTACGCATAGAAGAGTGAATTTTATTTAGACTTGTTATAAACAAGCTACCTTCGAACCGCAAAAGTACCCGCCCACCTACCCCGCCCGGTATCGAAAAACGGAGCTTATTTACCCAAAAAGAGATTATTTGCTTATGCTCGTTACCTCGCGCCTCGCCCATTCCGAGCAGTATATCTGCCACGAGCAGGTGCCGGAAGCCTACCAGCCCAACAGCGTGCTAGCCGAGCAAACCGTGACCGTGGCCGCGCCCTTCGTAGCCCACCTCAGCAGCCGGCAGCTCAGCACCAGCGGCCTGCTGGTGCTCGACACGCACTTCAAGTTTCGGGAGCCCGCCACCGACTTATTCGCGGTAGCCGGCGAGAGTATTCTGATGCTATTTTTCTTACAAGGGCAGGCCGACAGCGCCCCGGCGGGCCGGGCCGGCTACGTGGGCAACGTGCACAGCCTCTACTACTTGCCCGGGCTGGAAGCAGCCTTTAAGATGCCGGCTCACGAGCCGGTGCAGTACTTTGCCATCATCTTGTCGAAGGCGTTTTACTTCCGCCTGCTCGACCAGCAGTGCCAATTGCACCAGGCCTTCGTGGCGGCTGTGGCCCGAGCCGAGCCCACCGGCCTGGCCCCGGCGCATCTGCCTATCACGGCCGAAATGCACCAGTTGCTGCACGCCATCCGGCACTGCCCCCGCGAGGGGCTGTTGAAGCGGCTGTTTATCGAAGCCAAAATCCGGGAGCTGCTGCTCTTGCAGCTAGAGCAGGGCCAGGCCCCGCCGCCCTGCCTCGACCGCCCCGCCCTGCGCCCCGACGAGCAGCAGAAAATCGAAGCCTGCCGCCAACTGCTCGAAACCAACTACGCCGCCCCGCCCACCCTACCCGAGCTGGCCCGCCTGGTGGGCCTCAACGAGTTTAAGCTCAAGCAGGGCTTTCGGCAGCAATTTGGCACCAGCGTGCGGGCCTACCTCATTCAGTTTCGGCTCCATAAAGCCCGGCAGCTGCTGCTCGAAGCCGCGCATTCGGTGGGCGAGGTGGCAGCGCTGGTAGGTTACAAAAACGGGGCGCACTTCACGGCCGCTTTCAAAGAAAAATTTGGCGTCTTGCCGAGCGCGGTAGTGCGCTAATCAAGTAAAACAGCTAGTAAAACCACATGCTAAAATTCAACAACGTACTTTTAATTAGCTTATTGGCCAACGCCTTGTCCAGCGCGGCCCAGCCCGCCGTGCGCCCGTCCACGGCTTCGCCTCAGGTGCAGGTGCTGGACACGGCTTTTCGTATGCCGCAGTTGCAACGCACGCGCCGGGTCTGGGTTTACTTGCCCGCAGGCTACGCCAGCTCGCGCCAGCGCTACCCGGTGCTGTACCTGCAAGATGGCCAGAGCGTGTTCGATGCAACC
Source organism: Hymenobacter sp. (assembly GCF_035709525.1). Classification (GTDB taxonomy): domain Bacteria; phylum Bacteroidota; class Bacteroidia; order Cytophagales; family Hymenobacteraceae; genus Hymenobacter. The sequence continues at coordinate 52,070 of NZ_DASTEP010000063.1, forward strand.
CAGGCCACCGGCCGCGAAGGAGCGGTGGAGTGGCAGGTCGATGAGACCCTCGACGCCGCTCGCCGGCCCTGCATCGTGGTGGCTGTGGCCGCCGATGCAACCCACCGCATGCAGGAATACAACCCCCACGACACCCCGCAGTACGGCCCCGGGGAGGGCCGGCAGTACCTACGCTTTCTGGTCGAAACTCTGAAGCCCTACGTCGACCAACACTACCGCACGCAGCCCGACCGACGCCACACGGCGCTGGCAGGCAGCTCAATGGGCGGGCTGCTTACCTTTTACGGAGGGCTGTATTACCCCGAAGTGTTTGGGTCGTTGGGCGTGTTTTCGCCCTCGTTCTGGCTGGCACCCGACTTGGCCGCTGAGATTAGACGCGTTGCTACCCCGGCCCGCCAGCGAGGGCAGCGCTACTATTTCTACGCGGGCGGCCGGGAAACGCGCCAGCTGCCCAGCGGCCTGCCCATCAACATGGCCGCCGATATGCAGGCGGCCGCCGCGGTGCTACGAGCGCAGGGCCGGCCCACTGTACAACTGCTAATCAACCCCGAAGGACGCCACGGGGCACAGGCGTGGCAACAGGCATTTCCGCAGTTTTATAAGTGGCTACGGTAGCAACGGGCTTTTAAGCAGTAGCCTTGTTCCTAAGCTTACCAGTTAGCCTGCCGCAGCCCTTCGGGCCGCAGCACGCGAATGCTATTGAGCGCCAGCTCGATAAGCCCCGCCTGGCGAAACTCGCTGAGCGTGCGGCTCAGCGACTCGGGGGCCGTGCCCACCACGGCGGCCAGGTCCTCCCGCGAGAGCTGAATGCTGGCATCGGCGGCGGGCAGGCGCAAGAGGGCATCGGCCACGCGGCGGCGCAGCGAGTGGTAGGCCAGCTCCACGAGCTGCTGCTCGCGCGCACGCTCGCGGCCCGCCAGCAGCCGGATAAACTGCTGGCTGACTTCAGCATTGCGCAGCAGCAGGTCGGTAAATTCAGCGGCGGGGATGTAGTACAAGGTCGAGTCTTCGACGGCGACGGCGGTGTCGTGGTAGGGCCGGCCTTCGAGCAGCGCCTGGTAGCCCAGAAACTCGCCGGGCTGGTAGAAACCCGTTATCAGCTCTTTGCCGGCGGCGGTGGTTTTGCTGGTCTTCACACGGCCGGCCTGCACGAAGTAGAGCCGGGTGGGCTCGTCGCCCTCGGCGTAGAGCTGCTGGCGGCGGGGCAGTGAGTGCGGCTTGCGGTCGGCGGTGAGGGCAGGCAGGCCCCCCGCGCGCCGGGCATCGGCCAAAAACGTGGGCAAGTCGCCGCGGGCCAGGTCATAGTCGGGCCGCAGGTGCTGAAAGCGGTGGAGGCGGCCGGCCACCGCGCTCAGCAGCTCGCTGCTGTCGAAAGGCTTGGTGAGGTAGTCGTCGGCCCCTAGGGCCATGCCACGGCGCAGGTCAGCGCGCTCGGTTTTGGCGGTGAGGAAGATGAACGGCACGCCCGCCAGTTGCGGGTGCTGGTTGAAAATCTGGAGCACGCCGTAGCCATCAAGCACGGGCATCATAATGTCGCAGATGACGAGGTCGGGCCGGGTGGCCAGCGCCTGCTCGATGCCGAGCTTGCCGTTTTCGGCCGTCAGCACGGCGTAGCCGGCCAGCTCCAGCAGCTCGGCGGTATTTTCGCGGATAAGCGCGTGGTCCTCAATCAGCAGCAGCGTGGGCATAGGGAACGGTAACGGTGACGGTGGTGCCCCGGCCCAGCTCGCTGGCCAGCGCAATGGTGCCGCCCAGCAGCGCCACGTACCGGGCCACGATGTAGAGCCCCAGCCCGGTGCCGGGCACGTGGGCGGCGCTGCGCGCCCGAAAAAACCGCTCGAACAAGTGCGCCTGGTCTTCGGGCGAAATGCCTACTCCCTGGTCTTGCACCACCAACGTCAGCTGGCCGGCCTGGCAGGTGGCCCGCAGCGCCACGGCCGTATTTTCGGCCGAATACTTAAGGGCGTTGGAGAGCAGGTTGACCAGGATTTTGCGCAGCAGCGAAGGGTCGAGCCACACCGGAGCGGGGCAGTCGGCGGCCAGTTGTATGGTCTGGCCGGCCTGGCGCAAACCCTGCACGTCGGCCACGGTATCGTGCAGCAGCGTGGGCAGGTCGAGGCGCGCCGGGCGGGCTTCCAGCTTGCCTTCTTCAATGCGCCCTACCGATAAGAACTCTTCCAGAATATCATTCAAATACTTGACCGACTGCTCGATGCGCCCCAGGTGGCGCAGGCGCTGGGCTTGCTGCTCGGTGGCGGGGTACTGCGCGATGAGCGCGGCCGAGGTGAGCACCGCCGTGAGCGGCGTGCGAAACTCGTGCGAGGCCATGCTCACGAAGCGCGACTTCAGCTCGCCCAGCTCTTGCTCGGCGGCCAGGGCCTGGGCCAGCTCGGCCTGGCGCTGCTCTAGCTGCGCCAGCGTCGTGAGCAGGGCGTGGGTGCGGTCGGCCACCTGCTGCTCTAGCTCGGCATTGAGGCGCTCGACGCGCTGGCGCTCGGCGAGCAAAGCCTGGTCGGCCGTTTTTTTGGCCGTGATGTCGAGCACGTAAGACACGGCGTAGAGCTCGGCATCGAGGTAGAAATAGCTCAGGCTCACCTCCACCGGAAACACGGAGCCGTCCTGGCGCTGGCCTTCGAGGTCGCCGCGGTGGGCGCTCATGGCCCGCACCGAGGGCTGGGCATTAAACGACGCGCGCAGCTGCGCGTGGCGGCGGCCGGCGGCCTGGGGCACCAGCGCCTCAATGCCCCGGCCCAGCAGCGCCCCCACCACGTAGCCAAACTGCTGGTGTGCCATATCGTTGGCCGACACGATGCTACCCGCCCGGTTGCAGACGATGATGCCGATGGTGGCGTTGGCCACCACCGCCTCGAAGCGGCGCACGCTCTGGGCCAGCTCGCGCTCGGCCTGGTGCAGGCGGTTGTGCTCGGCCAGGCGCAGCAGGAAAAACGGCGCGCCCTCTACCTCCAGGTACGTCAGCTCCAATCGGGCCTGAAACAGGTCGCCGTTGCACTTGGCCACGGTGGTTTCGCGGGTTTGGCGGCCGTGCTGCCGGGCCTGCTCGCGCAGGTGCTGCCAGTCGGCCGCCGTCAGGGTGGGCGTGGCGGGCACGGGGGCCGGGGCCGCCAGCAGCGCCGCCTCGGAGGAATAGCCCAGCAGCTGCACGCCGGCCGGATTTACCTGCGTGAGGCAGCCCCGCGTGCCATCATAAATGGCCACCAAATCGGGGGCTTCGTGCAGCAGCACGTGGGCCAGGGCGTGGGCAAAAGGAGCGTGGGACATGGGAAGGCGGAGCGCGTAGCCAGCGGGCAAAGGTCGGGCAGAGGTCGGCAAAAGCCGCCGCCCGACGGCTTGATAACTCTCAAGCGCGGGCTTGAGGATGCTCATGTCAGCGGCACGCGGCAACCCGGAATTTTGCCCCGTCTTCTCCCCTAAGTGCCTTATGCCCTGCCTCTCTCCTACCCCCGACCCGGCCGTGCTGCTGGTGCTGCTGCCCCCCGCCGCTGGCGAAGACCCCGGCGAGGCCGGGCCCGCTGCTACGCTGCGCGGCCTGCGGCAGCGCCTGGGGCCGGCCGTGCGGGTGCTCAGCATCGACGAGGCCAGCCACCCTGCCGTGGTGCGCAGCTTCGGCCCGCCCGAGCTGCCGGCCTGCGTGCTCATGCGCCAGGGCGTGGAGCTGTGGCGGCAGCCGGGCCTGCCCAGTGCCGAGGCCCTGCTGGCCACCCTGGCCGCCGCGGCTCCGCCGGGCTAAGCAGGCTTTCCCACGTGTCTTTTCCTCATTTTTCTTCCTGCCTCATGCTTACTTCCCGCACTTTTCTGTTGACCGCCGCTGGCTTGTTAACCAGCTTCGTAGCTACTGCCCAAACAACCGAGCCGATGCCGCCCGCCAACCAGGACATGCTTTCCTGGATGCTGCGCGTGCTGCTGGGGGCCGTAGTACTAGTGGCGGTGCTGGCCGGCATCGTCCTCACCACGGCGGCGGCCAACCAGCAATCCTTTGCCCCGCAGCCTGCCCCCGGTAGCCGGCCCGCCGCTCCGGCCGACGTGGTGGCAGTAGCTTCCCCAACCGCCGCGCCCGCAGCGGCCCCGGTTGCGCCGGCTACTCCCCTGCCCGCCCCACGGGCAACGCTGGCCCCGGCACTAGCTTTCAGCGAATAGCCCGGCCTGCTTCATCCGGCCGCCAAGTCGCTGGCCCGCAGATAGGTAGCGGGCTTGTCAGCTGGGCAATTTTCTTTTTCCTCAGAAAGCCTTTCCCGCTTTTGTCATGCAAACCATACTAGTGCCCGTCGATTTCAGTGCTGCGGCCGAAAATGCCTTGCGCTACGCCAATAAGCTCGCCGTGAAGCTGCCCGCCGAAATCGTGCTGGTACACAGCGCTACCAGCCCGGCTCGGCTGCCCGAGGAGCGCGCGGCCCTGCGCCGCCGCCTCGAAGCGCTGGCCGAACGCCTGCGCTACCAGCAACTCACCCGCCAGGGCGGGCGGCGCATCCGCTACTACTACCACCTGGCGGCCGAGGCCCTGCCCGACTGCCTGCAAGTGCTGGTGACGGGCTACTGCGCCAGCCTCGTCGTGACGGGCCTCGCCCTCGACGACTGCGCCGCGGCTACGGCCGCCGGCACTACGCCCCAGGGGCTGCCTGAGCGCGTGAGCTGCCCGGTGCTGGTCGTGCCGCCCGGCCACCACGAGTTGCCGGCTCACGTAGTCATGGCTGGTGATTTTGACCGCGTCGGCACCAGCCAGCTGGCAAGCTTGCCGGCGCTGGCCCGCACGCCCGCCGCTCAGTTCGAGCTGGTGCAGTTTTACCAAGAGTCGCAGCTGTATGATGGCGCGGGCAAGGGACTCACGCCGCTGAAAAAAGCCCTGCTGCGCGCCCAGCAAAGCCTGCCCAATGCCACTACCCACCTGCTGCCCGAGGAGGATGCGCTGGAAGGCATCACCGAGTTTTGCGCGCAGCACGCCACCCAGCTGCTGGTGCTGGCCACTACGGACGGCTGCCTGGTGCGCCGCTTTTTTCACCCGCACTACCGCCAGACCCACGCCTACCACCTGCGCATTCCGGCGCTGCTGCTGCCCATGAGTACCCTGCCTTCGGCGGCGTGCTGCGCCCGGTGCGCCTTGCGCCAGGCCGCCGCGGGCCAGTTGGCTCAATCAAGTAAGTTCTTTCCTCAGTTGGCAGCCGGGTAGTCTGCTTCGGCAGCCAGGGAGCGCTACTTGCGGCGCCATTTTGTTCTGGTCTGCTTGGCTAACCTTGGGGCCGGCCCGCCCGCGGTGTGCTTCCAGGCCCGTGCCGCGCACCAAGCGTATCGGCGGCACTAGAGCTGCCCGGCACAGCAGGCACCCGAAGTAGGCCACGTACTTCAACAGCTTCTTCAAAAAGCGGACCGGCAGCGTCCCTTTGGCTTCTGCTCGTTGCTTGGCTGCCAGGCGTTGACCGCAAGCAGGCGTAACGCAGTAGGCTACCTGGCCTCCAGCAACCACGTTCTGGCGGCTTCTATCGTCTTATCCGGGGCAGTGGCTGGCGCGTACTCCACCACCACATCCGGAACGATGTTGGGCAAGTACGTGCGCCGCTTTTTATCCGCCATATAGCCGGTGGCCAGTAGCAGATACGCCCCGTCCGACAGCTTAAAGTCTTGATTGGTGGTCGTGTACCCAGCGGAAGGCTGACCAAAGAATTTCGCATTGCTTCGCCCTTTAAAGGCGAGGGCAACCATCTCGCCGCTACTGCCGGTCAGCGAGTCAATCAGGACGGCTACCCGCTGCGGCGTTTTAGTCGCTTTAACGGCTGGTTGTTCTTTTTTCTTACCACTCCAGGCCCACAGCGGCATTGCCTTCTTGAGGGTACGCCGGGGAAAAATGAAGTAGCCATAAAGCCCCTCTCCCAGCAGTGGTTGCAGCCCCTCAATCATGGGGTGCACATTCCCGCCCGTATTATGCCGCAGGTCGACTACCCACCCCGTGAGCTTGTATTGGGTCTGCAACGCTGCTAGCTGGCTCCGAATGCCTTGGGAAAAAGTCTGCCCGACGGAGGCGTTCATCGAACTGAGGGCCGGAATTTTCAGGTATCCGATGCCATCTCCCAAGTACTGACTTTCGGCTTGCTTGGCCTCATAGCTAGCAGAAGTCTGGCGGGCGGCTTTTTCCTTCGGGATGAAAAAAGAATGCTTGTCCCCCGCCTTTCGCAACGTTTGCAGGATGTGGTCGATGACGGGCTTACACTCCTCGACAGTGGCCAGACCCTGGGATTTTTCGGTGACTTCGCGGTTCAACTGCCCCCAGTTCAGGGAGTCTGCATAGAGTGCGTGCTGCTTGATGATATGCTGAAAGTCAGCCAGGTACTGCCCCACTTCCTGCGAAGGCTTAGCGGCTGGCGTACTGGGTTGCGCACACAAGCTACTCGCGGCAAAAAAGAGCGGTAAGACCGCCAGACTCATCTGTGACTTTTTTCGGTAGGACATAGCAAGCAGCTGGTAGAAATAGCGTCCGGAAGGGAGCGCAGCCACCAGATGCAGAAAAAGCAAGCTCGGTTGCCCGAAAACGAAATTGCCGCTCAGACTACCTTATCACTCGGTTAAAGGGGCGCGATAGGCAGCAGCACCCTAACGCGGGCATGGAAGCCCATAAAATACGTGTAGGAGCTCCGCTTGAGACGGGGGCAATGGCTGCCAGTGCCTATCAGCGCCTCAACCGGATACAAGTCGGGTAGTTGTCCCTGAATTGCTTGCGTCAGCATAAGCCTGCGCTGCCTCAGTGGCAATACTACGGCGAGCCCGGTAACCAGCAGGGCCTGAATTTTTACCAGCCTCAGCAAGAAGCAACTGCTACTGCGCCCGCAGCACCACCACGTCGCGGGCGGGCACGGTCACGCTGGCACTAGCTTTTTGCGTAAAGGCATCGCGGTACTTGCGGCTGGCCAGCACAGCATTGGTGAAAGTGGCCGGCCGGCTGCCCCGGTTGAGCACCACCAGCACGTCTTCCTTACCCAGCGTGCGGCGGAAGGCGTAGAGCTGCCGGGCATCGTCGGTAGCCACGGTGGTGTAGCTGCCCAGCCGGATGGCCGGCGAGCGCTGGCGCAGGCCGATAAACTTCTGGTACCAGGCAAACAGCGCCGGGTCGAAGCCCACCGCGTCGGGGGCGTGCTGGGTTTGGTCGGGGTTGTGGGTTTCGGGAGCGTATGGCTGGCTGGCCCAGAGCATGGGCTTGCGGCAGTCGGGGTCGTTGCCGCCCCACAGGCCGGCCTCGTCGCCGTAGAAAATCATGGGTGAACCCAGGTACAGCAGCTGAAAGGCGGCGATGAGCTTCTGCATTTGTCGCTGCTCGGCGGTGGGCTTGCGGGCGTTGTAGCTGGGGTTGTTGCCCTTCTGGCTCCAGTTAAAATACTTGCCCCAGTCGGCCATGGGCTGGCCGTCGGGGTTAGCTACGGCGCTGGCGATGCGGGTGGCGTCGTGGCTGTCCACCAGGTTTTGCATATTCAGGGCCACGCCGGGGCCGAAGGCCTCGCGCAGTTCGCGCAGCTGCTTGTCGAACTGCGTGACGGTGGCCGCCTTTTTTTCCTGCACAAAAAAGTCATGCACCGCAAACGTGAAGTTGTAGTTCATAGTGGCGTCGAACTCGTCGCCGCGCAGGTAGGGCCGGGTTTTCTCGATGGGGTACACCAGTTCGGCCGTTAGGTAGGCCTGGGGGTTGAGGGTACGCACCCACTGGCGCCAGCTTTTCCAGAAGGGGTGGCCCACGTCGTAGGCCACGTCGAGGCGCCAGCCGTCGATGCCGTGGGCCGCGCCCTTGCCCATGGGGTTCATCCAGCGCTGAGTGGCGTTGAAAATGTACTGCTTGGGGCCGGCCACGATGCCGGTGCTGTCCTCCTTCAGCTCGGGCAGGGTCTTCACCCCAAACCAGCCGTTATACTCAAACTTGGTTCCCTTCTGCGCGTCGCGCCAGCTTTTCACCATAAACCAGTCGGCGTAGGGCGAGGCCTGCTGATTTTTCTCGACATCCTGAAACGCGAAGCTGCGCGCCCCCAAATGGTTGAACACGCCGTCGAAGATGATGTGCATCTTGCGCTTGTGCACCTCGTCGATAAGCTTGAGAGCCAGCAGGTCGGCCTTGGTCCACACCCAGGTTTCCATCTTGAGCGGGTTCTCAGTAGCCATCAGCCGCTTGTCGCCCTCGGGGTCGGGGCCGAAGGTGGGGTCCACGTGGTGGTAGCACAGCGCGTCGTACTTGTGCGAGGAAGGCGACCAGAAAATGGGCGTCAAATACAGCGCATTCACGCCCAGTGTTTGCAGGTAGTCAAGCTTGTCGAGAATGCCCTGCAAGTCGCCCCCGTAGCGGCGGCGCTGGATGTTGTAGCCCACGTTGCGGCCGTTTTGCTGCTCGTAGGGCTGTAGTTGGTACCAGTCGCTGCCCCACGGGTGAATCTGGAACGCCGACGAGTCGTTGAACGGGTACGCGCCCCTTTGGTCAATGGCCTTAGGGTCGTTGCTGGGGTCGCCGTTGCGGAAGCGCTCAGGAAAAATCTGGTACCACACCACGCCCTTGCTCCAAGCCGGGGTGAAGTCGGGCGGCGTTTGGGCGCGGGCGGGCGGGGCGGCGAGCGTGAGGGCCGCGGCCGCCAGCAGGGCACTGGGGAAGGAAAGGCGCATTAAGTAGGATAAGCTGATTAGAAAATCGACAACCGACGATTGTCATGCTGAGCGCAGCGCAGCGGAGTCGAAGCATCTCTACCGCACCGTTGCTCACGCAAGTGGTTAGTTCATCAGTAGAGATGCTTCGGCTCCGCTGCGCTCAGCATGACGGCAGTAAACTGACTAGCAGCCTATTACTTCTGCAACACCAGATACTCGTAAGGCTGCAAGCTCACCTGGGTGCCCACCGGCACCGCCTGCCCGGTGAGGCCGTTGCGGTAGCTGCCGGCCAGCGCGGCGGGCACGGCGTAGGTCACGGCCCGGTTGCGCAGGTTGATGAGGGTGAGCACCTGCTCGCTGCCGGCCGTTTTGGTGAAGGCGCACACATCGTCGCTGCTGTAGGAGGTGAGCGCGCCGTTGCGCACGGCGTTGCTGGCGCTGCGGAAGCGCAGGATGCGCTTGTAAGCCAGCACCATGTCGGGGTTCAGCGACCAGTCGATTACCTGGCGGCCCTGGATGAAGGGCAGGCGCTGGGGCGTGCCCACTTCTTGGCCGTTGTAGACCATCGGCGTGCCGTTCATGTAGGCGGCCACCACGAAGGCGGCCAGCGAGCCGGCCTTGCCCCCGAAGAGGTCAAGCGGCGTGCCGTCGCTCACGTTCACGTCGTGGTTGGAGGTGTAGCGTAGCATGCGGGCGGTGGGCGGCAGGCCGCGGTAGCTGGCGTAGTTGGCCGTGTTCAGCGAATCCAGGATTTTGGCGCTTTTCTGGCCCCCAAAAATCCGCTTTTCCATGATGCTGAAAAAGTCGAAGCCGTATTGCAGGTTGAAGCCTGACCGGAAGAAGTAGTCGCGCTGGCTGCCTTCGGCAATGAGCAGCAGCTTGTGGCCGGCGATGGACTTGAGGCTGGTATTGGCCTCGGTAAAAAACTGGTAGGTAGGCCCGTCGGCGTAGTCAAAACGGTAGCCGTCCACGTTGGCCGCCAGCACCCAGTAGCGCATGGCCGCGATGAGGGCGGCGCGCATATCGGGCTTGGCAAAGTTGAGTTGGAGCACGTCGGTGAAGCCAGCAGGCGGGTTGCGGAGCGTACCGTTGGCATCCTGCTGGTACCAGTCGCGGTGCTCATTCACCCAGGGGTGGTCCCAGGCGGTGTGGTTGCCCACCCAGTCGAGCACCACGGCCATGCCCTTGGCGTGGGCCGCATCCACCACGGCGCGCAGGTCGGCGAGGGTACCCAGACTGGGGTTCACGGCTTGGTAGTCGCGCACGGCGTAGGGCGAGCCGATGCCCTTGAGCTGCCCAATCGGGTAGATGGGCATCAGGTACAAGGTATTCACCCCCAGCGCCCGTACCGAGTCCAGGCGAGGGATTATCCCTTGCAGCGTACCCGCCTGGCTGAAGGCGCTGAAATTGACCTGGTACACGTTCGCATCGGCGGGCTCGGGCACGCTGGCGAAGGGCGTGCCGTACTGCGCCGGGTCGTTGGTAGCGCCCACGATGGGCGCGGTGTCGTCGTGCTTTTTGCAGGCGGCCAGCACTAGCACCGTGCCGCTCAGCACGGCCAGTTTTTTGATGGTAAGTAGCATATAGATGGGGCGCGCGGGCTAGCGGATGGTATAAGTGTAGTTGTTGGGCGTGTTCAAATCGAGGCTCACGGTGTAGATGCGCGGGCCGGGCGTGGTGATGTTGCCGCCGTTGTAAATCAAAGGCAGCACGCTGCCGGTGTTGCTGCCCAGGTTGATGGCCCAGTCGTTGTTCGCCCGAAACTTGAAATCGGCGTTGCCGGCGGCGGTACTGTTGTTGCCGGGCAGCGGCATGGTCACCGTCCAGAGCTTGCTCGCCACGTCGTAGGTCATGGGCACCGACTGGTTCCAGCCGGCCCCGCTGTTGGTAGTAGCCGCCCCGATAATACCCCAATCGGTGGCCGTGGCCACGTAGGTGCGGGCCGTCAGGCTCACTTGCAGGCGGTACATGCGCGGGCCAGCCAGGCTGATGTCGGCCCCCGGCGACGCCAGCGAGCCCGCCGTGCTCCCCACGCCGTAGGTCGTGCCATTCGAGAAGCGAATGGTATTGGTGGCGGCCGGCACGTACACGTAGCCCTCGTACTGGCCGGGGGTAGCCGCTACCTCGCCGAGCTTGGGCGAGGTGGCCGACAGCGCGCCCAGCGTGTTGCCGTACACGTAAAATTGGCTGGCGTAGGTAGTGACGCTCAGCGTTTGCACGGCGCTGCGCACCACACTTTGGTTGCTCGAATACGTGGCCCGCAGGCGCACCTCGTAGGCATTAGGGCCGCCCACCGCCAGGCCCAGGGTGCTGGTAAATAGCGTATTCAGCTCGCCCGCCGTGAAGGCGCGGCGGTTGGTGTTCACGCCCGCGTCGAGGGTGGTGACGTTCAGAAACTGATTGCCGGCCGGGGCCAGCTCCAGGGTGTAGGTTACGGGCAGCACGGCCGAGCCGCTGCCATCCGACAGGCCGAAGCGCAGCGGATTCCAGCGCAGGCGCAGCACCGTATCGGCCGGGCTGGCGTTGGCCAGCACGAGGGTGTTGGCGCTGGCCGTAAAGTTGAGGTCGGCCGTGGGCGTGGCCTGCACGTCGGCAATGTCGCGCTTGCAGGCACCCAGCAGGGCGGCGAGGGCGAGGGTGAGGAGGAGGGTATAGCGTTGCATCGGGGGAGGATGGGAATGGAGTGGTGCGGGGCTCGCCTTGCGTGAACCTCACCCCCTAGCCCCCTCTCCAAAAAAGAGGGGGACTAGTTTCTAGTCTTAGTTTCTAAAGTCTAGAGTTAGAGCTAGTCCCCCC
>NZ_DASTEP010000064.1:0-8468 GCF_035709525.1 Hymenobacter sp.
GGGGTAGTGAAAAGCAATGTCTTTCCACTACCCCCATTTTTTGCCTGGTGCGCCTACTTCTTTTTTCCGCTGTCATTGGCCAGCAGCAAGGCCAGGGCGGTGAGCGAAAAGCGTAGCAGCCATTTAGTTGAAGTTTTCATCGGCGCGTAAATAAGCTGTTTTCGGGTAGCACCTGGAAGGTGCAGGTGCTGCCAGCTTCCACGTTGTCGCCGCAGCTGGAACCCACGATGCGGTCGCCCTCGAAGTCGAAAACGCACGTCGGGCAGCCGGTGCCCGTGAGCACGTAGCGCTCGGCGTCGGGCGTGAGGTAGAGCGAGCCGCTGCCGCTGTCGCGCAGCGGCAGGGCCATCGCCCGGAAGTGCCCGTCTTTCAGGCCCATGCCAATGAGGTAGTACGTTGTTTTCTCCTTGGGCGCGCTCGGCGCGGGCCGCACCAGCACCTTATCCACCACGGTGCCATCGCCAAACTGCCGGATAAAAGCCGAAGCCAGCACCGACTGCGCCGTTTTGAACGTGGGCGGGCCGGCCTCCACTACCTGGGCTATCTGCTTGCTCACCAATGCGCTGCGGCGGTCGGCGGCCTCGTCGCTCAGGCGCTGGGCTTCGCGCACGGGGTCGCTGCTTTCGCGGGTGCGGGTAGTTTCGCAGGAAGTAAGCAGGAGCAGCCCAGCCAGCAGGCTCAGTGGGCTCAATCCGAGCAGGCGGGGTAGTAGTCGCATAGTGGAAAGGGCGGGATAACAGTTAATGGATTAATAGCTGAATTACTGTTAGTTGAATAGCTATCTTTACGAGCGCAGCTAAACAACCGCACCCAAACGGCGTGGCTGAACAGGTGCGATTGCTTTGCTACGCTCGCAAAGACCGGCAAGCTGCTAGCGTGCCTTGTAGTACTTCTGCGCCTCGGGCAGCAGGCGCTCGATGTCGGCGATGCGGGTAGCGTCGGCGGGGTGGCTCGACAGGAACTCGGGCGTACCGCCCTGGCTTTGGGCGGCCATGCGCTGCCAGAACGGAATGGCCTGGGCCGGGTTGTAGCCCGCCATCGCCATGAAAATCAAGCCCAAATGGTCGGCCTCACTTTCCTGGTTGCGGCTGAACTTGAGCAGCAGCACCTGGCTGCCGAGCTGCGTGCCGGTACCCACGGCGCTGGCAAAAATGCTCTGGGTAGCGGCCGGGTTTTTGGTGAGGGCCGTGGAGATGGCCGAGGTACCGAGCTGGGCCAGCATCTGGTCGCTCATGCGCTCCGAGCCGTGCTTGGCCACGGCGTGGGCTATTTCGTGGCCCATTACCACGGCCAGGCCGGTTTCGTCGCGCGTGATGGGCAGAATGCCAGTGTACACGGCCACCTTGCCGCCTGGCATACACCAGGCGTTCACCATCTTATCATCCTGAATGAGGTTAAACTCCCAGTTGTAGCCGGCGAGTTGGTCGCTCTGGCCTTGGTCGCGGAAATACTTTTCTACGGCGGCCTGAATGCGCTGGCCCACGCGGCGCACCATCGCCACGTCGGCCGAGTTGGTCGAGAGCTTGGCAGTACTCAGCGTTTCCTTGTACTGGGTCACAGCCAGGGCATTCATCTCGCTGTCGGACACCAGGTTGAGGGTGCGGCGGCCGGTGATGGGCACGGTGGTGCAGCCGGTGGCGAGGGCGAGGCTGGCGGCGAGAACAACTTTCTTAAACATAACTAGCGTGTCTGGTTGGGAAGAGCAAGAATAGCGGCGGCTCTGTTTAAAAAAGCACGTTTGGGGCCAATTTCGGCGAGCCGCCGTCGGGGCTATACGCAACCGGGCGGGGAGAATGTTTACTTTGTGGCTGGAGCGCCGCCGCCCGCCCGGGCGGCGGGCGCGGCACAAACGGGCTGCGGCATTGAAAACCCGCGCCTTTTCTCCGCAGTATCCTACTTTTTCTTACCTGCCTGCTGCCTTTTGGCGCGGCCCCTCCCCTGCCTCCCATGAAAATTATTTGCATCGGCCGCAACTACGCCGACCACGTAGCCGAGCTGCAAAACGAGATTCCTACCGCGCCCGTCATTTTCCTGAAGCCCGAAACGGCGCTCATTCAGCGCGGGCAGCCGTTCTTCTACCCCGATTTTTCGAAGGATATTCACTACGAGCTGGAGCTGGTGCTGCGCATCAGCAAAAATGGCCGCCACATCGAGGAGCAGTTTGCCAACACCTATTTTGACGCTATTTCGCTGGGCATCGATTTCACGGCCCGCGACCTGCAAAGCGAGCTAAAAAAGAAGGGCTTGCCTTGGGAATTGGCCAAGGCTTTCGATGGCTCGGCGCCAGTGTCGCCTACTTTCAAGCCCGCTACTGAGTTCGCCGATTTTGCCGACATCAACTTCCGCCTCGAAGTGAACGGCGAGGTGCGGCAGCAGGGCAATTCCAGCCTCATGATGTACCCGTTTGCCAAGATTATCAGCTTCGTATCGCGCTACATCACGCTCAAGCAGGGCGACCTTATTTTCACCGGCACGCCGGCCGGCGTGGGCCCGGTGCAGATGGGCGACCAGCTGGTGGGCTACCTCGAAGACGAGAAAATTTTGGAGGTAGCCGTGCGTTAAGCCATGTAGGGTAAGCGTTAGCTTGCCTCGTACCTACTGCGTTATGGCAAGCTAAAGCTTACCCTACAAAGAAAAGTTATTTATTTTGCTGACTACTAAACTAATGCGCCGGCTCGTACTGCCGGCCGCAGGCGGATTGCTATTGCTGGCCACCACCACCCACGGCCAGGACGACGGCAGCGACGACACCACTACCCGCCGGGCCAGCGGCCCCATCCGGCCCACGGCGGCGGCCCCGGTGGCCGTGCCGCCGGGCTACTTTTTGTTGCCCATCATGCCCGGCCAGCCCAATTTTCTGGCCGCCAGCATGGGCGAGCTGCGGCCCAACCACTTCCACGGCGGGCTCGACATCAAGACCGCCAGCGTGATAAACAAGCCCGTGTACGCCGCCGCCGATGGCTACGTCTCGCGCCTCAAGCAGTCGTCGTTCGGCTACGGCAACGTACTGTATATCACGCATCCGAATGGCCTAACGACCGTGTACGGCCACCTCAACGAGTTTCTGGACCCAGTGCTGGCCGAGCTGCGCCGCCAGCAGTACGAAAAGCAGACCTACGAACTGGAGCTGTTTTTCAAGCCCGGCCAGTTTCCGGTGAAGCGCGGCGAAGTGGTGGCCAAATCGGGCAACACCGGTGGCTCGGCCGGCCCGCACGTGCACTGGGAAGTGCGCGACGGCCAGGACCGCCAGCTGAATCCCTTGCAGTGGGGCGGCTTTACCGAAATTCAGGACCACCAGGGGCCGATTTTGCAGGCCCTGGCCGTGGAGCCGCTGGGCATCGCGGCGCGGGTGCGCGGGCAGTTCGAGCGGGCGGTGCTAGTGCCGAAGGTGCAGCCCGCGCCGGGTGCGGCCACCGTTTTCCCCGACACCGTAAGCTGTGTGGGGCAAGTAGGCTTGCTGCTGCAAGGCTTCGACCGGTTTGACGGGGCGTGGAACAAGAACGGCATTCAGCGCGTGACGGTGTACGTGAACGGGCAGCCGCACTACCAGCACGTTATCGACGCGGTGCCCTTTCCGAATGGCTCGCGGCAGGTCAACAATTTTGTGGACTACGCCTACCATTTTCAGTCGGGCCGCATGCTGCAAAAGCTGTGGGTAGACGAGGGCAACGACCTGCCGTTTTACACGCCGCCCGGCCTTGGCCAAGGCAAGCTAACGGTAGAGCCGGGCAAGGTTTATACCATTGACTACGAGCTGGCTGACTCGTACAACAACAAGGCCACCGCGCGGGTGATATTGCGCGGCGAAAAGGCCGCCGACTACGCGGCCCTCGCGCCCAAGGCCGCGCCCAGCGCCGCCCGGCCGCTGTTGCGCTACGACATCACGCGCAACCTGCTGCGCGCCGTGGTGACGCACGCCACCGACACGGCCGGCGTGCCCGCCAACCTGGTGCTGCGGCGCGGCGGCCGGCAGCTCGAACTGCGCCCTAGCTACACCAAAGGCCCCGAAACCACCTACCTCTACGACCTGCGCGCCGGCCTGCCCGACTCGCTAATTTTCGACCAGGTGACGAAGAAATTTGACCGACAGGCGATGATTCCGGCCGGGCAGGAAACGAGCTACACCACGCCGTTTCTGCATCTGGTTTTCGGGCCGCAAACGCTGTTTTCGCCCCTTCACCTGAATACCGCGCACGTGCCCGCCACGGCCGCCGCGCCCGAAACCTGGGTAGTAGGCTCGGCCAGCACGCCGCTCTACCTGTCGCTGCGCATCACCTTGAAAGCCAGCGCCCCCGTAGTCAACCGCGCGCGCACGGCCGTGTACAGCGTCACGGCCAAGGGCGGCCGCGCCTACGTAGGCGGCACCTGGGATGCTAGTGGGCAGCAAATCTCCTTCAACACCAAAGTATTCGGGCAGTACCGCCTTTATACCGACACCAAAGCTCCCGAAGGCCGCCTGCTGGGCCGGCCCGGCGGACAGTTGCTGTTCCGGGTGGGCGATGATTTGTCGGGCTTGTCGTCGTACAAATTATTCATC
This sequence comes from Hymenobacter sp., assembly GCF_035709525.1. Lineage (GTDB taxonomy): Bacteria > Bacteroidota > Bacteroidia > Cytophagales > Hymenobacteraceae > Hymenobacter. The sequence continues at coordinate 4,538 of NZ_DASTEP010000064.1, forward strand.
GGCGGGCGGTTCCGGCTGTTGCGCTTCGAGCACAAAAACAGCACGTTGTTCACCGTCGCCAACGACCCCGAGGCCCCGGCACTGCGCGGCCCCGCCGAACTGCGCCTGACCGACCAGGCGGGCAATGAGCGCGTGATTCCGCTCAGTTTATAGTTTTTGTCATTACGAGGAGGAACGACAAAGCAATCGCACCCGAACGGAACCCGAGCAGCGCGACTGAACAGGTGCGATTGCTTCGCTGCGCTCGCAATGACAATTCAAAGCTCATAATTCAAAACTCTCCACTCCTACCCATGCTACTAGAACCCAGCACCCCCGCCCCCGATTTTACCGCGCCCGACCAGCACGGCAATCCGTTCACGCTCAGCAGCCTGCGCGGACACAAAGTCGCCCTCTACTTTTATCCCAAAGACGATACGCCCGGCTGCACCGCCCAGGCGTGCAACCTGCGCGACAACGAGGCGCAGCTTGCCGCGCAGGGCATCAAGGTAGTAGGCGTGAGCATCGACAACGCCGCTTCGCACGCCAAATTTGCGCAGAAATACGACCTGGCTTTTCCGCTCGTGGCCGATGCCGACAAAGAGATTGTGAACGCCTACGGCGTGTGGCAGGAAAAGAAAAACTACGGCAAAACCTACTGGGGCGTGGTTCGCACCACGTTTTTGCTGGATGAGCAGGGCGTGATTACCCGCGTCATCAAGCGGCCCGACACCAAGGAGCACGTTGCGCAGTTGCTGAAGTAGCGAGTAGCTTGGACTTTGTAGTCCGAGCGCGAGCGCAGCTCGCATCTGCCTTAATAAGGCTCGCTTGACGCGGCTGCGAGCTGCGCTCGCGCTCGGACTCGCAGAGTCCAAGCTACTTGCTTACCTTGCGCCTATGCACCTTGCCTTCCGCCTGTCCGTTCGCCTGCGCTTCTTCTTATTAATTAATTTGTTGCTCGCCCTGGGCAGCAGCCTGCCAGCCCAGGCGCAAAACGCCCCCGCCGAGCGGCCCAAGGTCACGCGCATCCTGTTTCTACTCGATGCCTCGGGCTCGATGATGGCGCCCTGGGAGGGCCAGCCGCGCTGGGAAGTGGCCAAGCGCCTGCTGGCCAAAATGGCCGACTCGCTCAACAGCTACCCCAACCTGGAGCTGGGCCTGCGCGTGTACGGCCACCAGCACCCCAATGCCGAGCAAAACTGCGAGGACTCGCGCCTCGAAGTGCCCTTCGCTCCTAAAAACGCCGCCGCCATCAAGGCCAAGCTCAAGGTGCTGAAGGCGCAGGGCAATACGCCGATAACGTACTCGCTGGGGCAGTCGGCCAACGACTTTCCGCTGGATAAAACCTCGCGCAACGTGCTGCTGCTCATCACCGACGGCGTGGAGTCGTGCAAGGGAGACCCCTGCGCTATTTCGCTGGCGTTGCAGCGCAAGCGGGTGTTTTTGAAGCCGTTCGTCATTGGCATTGGGGCGCAGAAGGAGTTTGGCAAGGCCCTCGAATGCCTGGGCCAGTACTACAACGCGGCCGAGGTCAAGACCTTCAAAACGGTGCTTAACGACGTCATCGCCCAGACGCTGGCCAAAACGACCGTGGCCATCAACCTGACCGACGAAAACGGCCGCCCGGTGGAAACCAACGTCAACATGACGTTTGTGAACAACGTGACCGGGCAGCCCGAGTACAACTACGTGCACTACCGCGATGCGCAGGGCAAGGCCGACGTGCTCGACATCGACGCCTTGCAGAGCTACGACCTGACCATCAACACGGTGCCGCCCGTGCGCCAGGCCAACCTGGCCATCAAGGCCGGCAAGGCCAACGTGCTCAGCTATCGCACGCCGCAGGGCACGCTGGCTTTGCAAGGCCCCAACGTGAGCCCCAACCCCTACGGCACGGTGCAGGCGGTAGTGCGGACGCCGGCCGGCGCGACGGCCGTGGCACTACCCTTCGGGGCCCGGCAAAAGCTGCTGGCCGGCAACTACGAGGTCGAGATGCTGACCTTGCCGCGCACGGTGCAGCGCATCGCCATCCGGCAGGGCCAGACCACTACGCTGACCTACGCTGCGCCCGGCACCCTCAACATTACCAGCGACTTGAAGGGCCAGGGCAGCATCTACCAGGTCGGTGCCGACGACTCGCAAACCTGGGTGGCCAACCTGCCCGAGGCCAGCAGCAAGGTCAACCTGGCCATGCAGCCGGGCGTGTACCGGCTGGTGTTTCGCACCGCCACCAGCACCGGCAGCAAGTTTACCGATGTGCGCAACTTCACCATCCGCTCGACGCAGACTACTTCGGTGGCAATTTTTGGGCGGTGATGGATGTGCAGGCTAACGGGAAATTAGCCAAGCGTTAAACCCGGCGCGCCAGCTACCATCCAACCAAGTGCCTACCTGCTCCGCCGCTTGGAAGACCACGAAATCTTAGCCAAATTCCAAGACCCCGCCAGGCGCAACCTGGCGTTTAACCAGCTCGTGCGCAAGTACCAGCAGAAGGTGTACTGGCACGTGCGCAAGATGGTAATCGACCACGACGATGCCGACGACCTCACCCAGGATGTCTTCGTGAAGGTGTGGAAGCACCTGGAAAACTTCCGGCAGGATGCCCAGCTTTTTACCTGGATTTACCGCATCGCCACCAACGAGTGCCTAGGCTTTTTGCAAAGCAAGCGGCGCAAGTTTTTCCTGCCAATCAACGACGTTGGGGCCGAGCTGGCGGCCAAGCTCGAAGCCGACCCCGCCATCGCGGGCGACGAGATAGAGCTGAAGCTGCAACGTGCCATCCTGCGCCTGCCCGACAAGCAGCGCCTGGTGTTCAACCTACGCTACTACGACGAGATGCCCTACGAGCAGATGGCCGACATCACCGGCACCAGCGTGGGCGCGCTCAAAGCCAGCTACCACCACGCGGTGCGCAAAATCGAGGACTACGTGACCAATGCCGACGACCCTGGCTATTCTTCGGCCGACGCCGATTAAACCCTGGGCCGTTGCATTCATCCAATGTTTATATGAAACCTTCTTTTCGTCTTGACCAGCACCCGCGCCGCTGGCCGCAGCCGCTGAGCAGCCCGCCCGCCGGCTACTTCGAGCACTTGCCCACGCGGGTGATGGCGCAGGTGGCCGCCACCGCGCCGGCCCGGCGCCCGCTGCTGCCGGGCTGGCTGCTGCAAGCGCCCGCCTACGTCCGCACGAGCCTAGCCTCGGGAGTGCTGCTGGGCACGTTTGCCGCCGCACTGTGGCTGGGCGGCGGGCCGGCGAGCCCGCCCGCTACGACCGATGCGCTTGCTAATATTCCGCAGGAGCAGTTGCTTGACTACCTCGCCACCGACGCCCACCTCACCACCCTGGATTTGGCCGAGCTGCCCGCCCACAGCCTCGCCCTCACCCGGCACTACCTGCGGCCCTCGGCTACCGAGCTGAGCGAAGCCCTTGATGCCCAACCCACTGAAGAAGCCGCTGCGATTTAGTTTTTGCTATGAATTCGTTACGCTCTATCATCTTTACTACTGCCTGCCTGCTGGCACTGGCTACCACCGCACCTGCCCAGGCGCAGACGCGCCTCGGCGGCCGGGGCCGGCTGGCCCAGCCCGGCAGCCGCCTCAGCCAGCTCGACAACGCCCGCATTGCCTTCATCACGGGCCGCCTCACGCTGAGTCAGGACCAAGCCCAGCGCTTCTGGCCGGTGTACAACGAGTTCACGGCCAAGCGCCGCGAGTTCAACCGCTCGGTGCGGCAAGCACGCCTGGCCCTCGCCAACGCTGGCCTGAGCGACGCCCAATTGCGCGACAATTTCAACCAGGAGTTTGCCTTGCGGCAGCAATTGCTGACGCTGGACAAAGACTACTTCGAGCGCTTGCAGAAGGTGCTGAGCTTGCGGCAGGTAGCCCAGCTCTACCAGGCCGAGCGCGACTTTACCAAGGAGGTATTGCAGCGGGTGGCCGGCCGGCCGGCC
>NZ_DASTEP010000065.1:0-6040 GCF_035709525.1 Hymenobacter sp.
GACCTTTGTTGTTCGCGTTTTTTGCGTACGACCGGCGTAAAAACGCGAACTACAAAGTTCGCGCTACGACGCTATGGTGCAGCTTGCGACGCTACCCCTGCACCAGCTCCGCCACGGCGGCCTCGAAGGTGGCGCGGCGGGCGGCTTGCTGCACCTGGGTGGGCGGGGCGGCGCGCACCGTGCAGTCGGCCAGCGGGCAGCGCTCGCAGGTTTCGTTGACGATGATGAAGGGTAGGGCGGGGTCGAGAAGGAAGGCCACTTGCCGGCGCAGGCTGTCGTCGCAGCGCAGGCCGATGGTGACGCTCATGGCGGGCTCGGTGGCGGAGCCCAGGCGGGCCAGCGAAAAGCATAAGTACTCGTCGTCGGTCCCTAAGTACTGCGAGCGTTGGGCGGCGGCTAGGCGCCGGGTGGTGCCGGTGGGCGGTAGGGCGCGGCCCTCGGCCAGCAGCTGGAGGCTCACCCAGCGGCGGCAGAGGTGCTCCTGTAGCTCGTTGCCGTGGGGGTTGTGCTGGCGCGAAAGGTGCAGCTTCTTGGTGAGGCGGTAGGGCGCGTCGGCCTGGTCTTGGTCGAAGCGCAGGAAGAACAAGCTGCTGAGGCCGAAGTGCTTGGGTAGGAGTGTGGCAATGCGCTGCATCAGCATTTCGGGGCTTACGTCGTAGCGCGTGAGCAGGGCCAGCAGGGTGGCTGGCTGCCAGATGGGGGCGGCAAAAAGCTGCTGTAGGTCGCGTACCAGGCTGTCTTCTTCCATCAGCAGCGCGCTGGCGAAGTAGGAGGCCCGGAAGTTGTTGAGCACTTCCTCAAACGAGCGGGGCTCCAGTGGGTTGGGGCTGGCGTAGTGCCGCTCTTTTAGTTTTAAGTAGTTAAAGCCCAATTCTCGGCCCAATACGAAGGCCTGCTGGCCCCGGCTCAGGGTAGGTATCATGAGCAGGGTCTTGGTGGCGGGCCGGAACACTGAACGGAGCCGCCCGACCACTACCACCGGGTTGCCGGCCAGCGTGGTGCGGTCGATGGTGTAGCCGTAGTGCTGCGTCAGCAGGGTTTCGAGCTGGGTGAGGTCGAAGGGCGGGGCGGCCGCGAGCTGGTGGCTGGCCACGAAGGCCTGTGCTTCCAGTTCCAAGTCTTCGAAGTAGTTGTCGTGCATCTCGCGGTACGAGCGCAGCGCGGCCACAAAAAAATGCTCCTGGCGCAGCTCATAATCGCGCGCAATCTCGAAGAGCGTGCTGATAAAGGCGTTCATCTTGGCCGGCGCGTTGGCGATGAGCTCGAACAGCTGCATGGGCTCCAAGCCATACAGCTCCAGCGGAAACTCTTGCAGCGCCTGCGATTGCAGCAAATCGGCGATGGGTTCGAGGCGGCGCGGCAGCGCGGTGGATGTCAGCTGGTCGTAGCGCACCTCTAACACTTTGCTCAGGCTCAATATTTTATCAGCCTTGGGGTATTTCTTGCCCTTCTCAATCTCGTTGAGGTAGCTCACGCTTAGGTCGCAGGCCCGCGCCAGCTCGGCTGGCGAAAGGCCGCGCTCCTGCCGCAGTTCGCGCAGCTTCAAGCCAAAAATAAGACGGACAACCTGGCCGTGGTTTAGCATGGGGTAAAAATAGGGCCGGTGGGTATGAACCGCTCCTTCTTATACAGAAAGGAGGGCCAAAAAATGCGAATTTTATTTGTTAGCGAATTTTCGCTAACAAATAAAATTCGCTGACGTACATTTGTGTCATATTCCCACCCAGCGTAGTTGCCGCGCAGAAGAGAGTATCCGCTTTTCTGCGCGGCATTATTTCCAAGCTCCTTCTTTCTTATCCACTCATTTTCCACGTATGTCAGCTACCGCCAACATCCTGAGCCGCTTGCAGCCCCTGGGCTTCCGCCGCCTGGCCCACGCTCACCTCAACCTGCCGCCCGCCGCGCTGGTCGAGGCCGCCGTGTGCCGCAAAGAAGGTGTGCTCACCGACACGGGCGCGCTGATGGCCGATACCGGGCAGTTTACTGGCCGCTCGCCCAAGGACCGCTTCATCGTGCGCGACGAAAAGACGGCCGACAGCGTGTGGTGGGGCGACATCAACATTCCGTTTGAGGCCGACAAATTCGACCAGCTGCACCAGAAGATGGTGGCCTACCTGGAAGACAAGGAGCTGTACGTGCGCGAAGGCTACGCCGGGGCGCATCCCGCCTCGCAGCTTAGGCTGCGCATCGTGAATGAGCTGGCCTGGCACAATCTCTTCTGTTACAATATGTTCCTGCGCCCCGAAGAAGGCGCAGACACCAGCTGGGCGGCTGACTTCAGCATCATCTGCGCGCCCGGTTTCGAGGCCGACCCGGCCGTGGACGGCACCCGGCAGAAGAACTTTGCCATTCTCAACTTCACCAAGAAGTTGCTGCTTATTGGTGGCACCGGCTACGCCGGCGAGATGAAAAAAGGCATCTTCGGCGTGCTCAACTACCTGCTGCCCCACGAGCAAAACACGTTGCCCATGCACTGCTCGGCCAACATCGGCTCGCACGGCGATGCGGCGGTGTTCTTCGGCCTCTCGGGCACCGGCAAAACTACCCTCAGCACCGACCCCAACCGCCACCTCGTGGGCGACGACGAGCACGGCTGGCTGCCCGGTCAGGGCGGCATCTTCAATTTCGAGGGCGGCTGCTACGCCAAGGTTATCGACCTAAGCGCCGAAAAAGAGCCCGAAATCTGGAACGCTATTAAATTTGGCAGTATTGTCGAAAACACGCGCTTCGTGCCCGGCACCCGCACCGTGGACTACGCCAACAAGTCGGTGACTGAAAATACCCGCACGGCGTATCCCATCGACTACATCCCCAACATCGCGGTGCCGAGCACCGGGCCGGTGCCGAACAATATTTTCTTCCTCACCGCCGACGCCACCGGCGTGCTGCCCCCCTTGAGCAAGCTCGACAAGAGCCACGCTATGTACCACTTCCTGAGCGGCTACACGGCCAAGGTGGCGGGCACCGAAATGGGCATCGTGGAGCCGCAGGCTACTTTTTCGGCCTGCTTCGGGGCAGTATTCCTGCCGTTGCACCCCACCAAATACGCCGAGATGCTGGGCCGCCAACTAGACGAGCACCCCGTCAACGTGTGGCTGGTGAACACCGGCTGGTCGGGCGGCGGCTACGGTGTGGGTAGCCGCATGAAGCTGAGTTGCACCCGCGCCCTCATTACGGCTGCCCTCACGGGCCAACTCGATGACGTGAAGTTCCGCTCGCACCCCGTATTTGGTGTGCAGGTGCCCGGCGCGGTGCCCGGCATTCCGACCGAGCTGCTCGACCCGCGCCGCACCTGGGCCGATAAAGAAGCCTACGACCGGGCGGCTAATCAGCTGGCTGGTAAGTTTATCGCCAATTTTGAGAAATACGCTGCCGCCGCGAATGACGAGATACTGGCCGGCGCGCCAGTGGTGGCGCAGGCTACCGAGGCAAAGGTTAAAACGTCTGAGTTGGTGGCGGCTTAGGTTGCTCGTTAGGCGTGTCGCCTCACCCCCCAGCCCCCTCTCCGAAAAGGAGAGGGGGAGCCGGACGACTTCTGGTAAAATACGAACGGCTTTCAGCATACGCTGAAAGCCGTTCGTATTTTACTCTTTTTACGCTGCTTCTAAGAGGAGTGTTTCGCACTCGCCATCCGTGTAACCTCACCCCCCAGCCCCCTCTCCAAAAAAGAGGGGGAGCCGGACGCCTACTTAATGATTGCTTACGTTCGTTTACGGTCGGCTCCCCCTCTTTTTTGGATAGGGGGCCGGGGGGTGAGGTTTCACGGGTGGCGAGAATTACACCTTTAACAACGCCGACTCCTTATGCCCTGCCAGTTGCTGCCACAGCAAAATCAGCACCGCCTGGGCCGTGTACTCGATATTGGTTTGCCGGCCCCGGTCGATGTTAATCTGCCGGCTCACGGTGCCGTGGGGGGTGGCGCAGGCGATGCAGATGGTGCCCACCGGCTTGAGCGGCGTGCCGCCGCCGGGGCCGGCAATGCCACTGGTAGCCAGTGCAAAGTCGCACCCTAGGCGGGCGCGGGCCCCTTCGGCCATCTCGCGCACGGTGGCCTCACTCACGGCGCCGTGCTGGGCCAGGGTTTCGGCATTGACACCGAGGAGGGCTTCTTTGATGTCGTTGTCGTAGGCCACCACGCTGCCGCGGAAGTAGGCCGAACTGCCCGGCACGCTGGTGATGCGGGCGGCCACTGCGCCACCGGTGCAGCTCTCGGCGGTGCCGAGCTGCCAGTTGTGGGCCTTCAAGATTTGGCCTACTACCACCTCGAGGGGCGAGTCTTCTTCGGCGAAAATGTACTCGCCGATGCGCTCGCGCAGGGCGGGCAGCAGGGCCAGCATGCGGCCGCGCAGGTCGGGCTGGCCATCGGGGGTGCCGGTGAGGCGCAGGCGCACGCTGCCCAGGCTGGGCAAGTAAGCCAACTTGATATTGGGTGGTAGGGCGCTTTCCCAGTCCTTAATTTTCTCGGCCAGGAAAGACTCACCTAGGCCGGCCGTCATCACCACCACGTGCTCGATGGGGGCGAGGTCGAATTTCTGCTGGAGCTTGGGCAGCACCTCGTCTTGCATGAGGCGCTTCATCTCGAAGGGCACGCCGGGCATGCTGATAAATACGGTGCCCTGGTCCTCTATCCACATGCCGGGGGCAGTGCCCACCGCGTTGTGCAGCACTTCGGTGCCTTCGGGCACCAGCGCCTGTTGGCGGTTCACGTCGAGCATGGGGCGGTTGAAGCGCTTGAAAATTTCCTCGACGTGGCGCAGCGTGGGCTCGTGCAGCACCAGCCCGCGGCCGAAGTAGCGCGCCAGCACGTGCTTGGTCAGGTCGTCTTTGGTAGGACCTAGGCCGCCGGTCGTCAGGATAACTTTGGCGCGCTGGCGGGCCTGGTCGAGGGCGGCCACTATTTCGTCGGCGCGGTCGCTCACGCTCGTGATTTGGCGCACGCGCAAACCCAGGCGGCCGAGCTGCTGGCCCATGAAGGCCGAGTTGGTATCCACGACCTGCCCGTAGAGCAGTTCGTCGCCGATGGTCATGATTTCAACGTCCATGAAGGGGGTAGTGCGGAGTTTGGCAAGGTTTTGTAGGCAACTTTGCGTAGCGGTGCTCGCAGGACAGCTATACGAGCCGTCTGGTTTTTGAGCCCGCCTTTTTCCTACTGATTTTTATGAAAAATCTCCTACTCGCGCTGGCCTTGCTGGCCGCTGCGCCGGCCGTAGCGCAAACTAAAAAGACTACTACGACCAAAAAAACGACTACTAAAAAGGCGGCTGCCAAGCCCGCCGCCAAAACTACGACCACCAAAAAAACGACTACTGCTGCCGCGGCTACCCCGGCCCCCACTACCGTAGCTCCCCTCACCGAGGCCGAAGCCAACACCGGCCTGAAAGAAGCCCTGACCACCGGCGTAACCAAGGCCGTGGCCTTCGCCTCCGAAAAAGACGGCTTTAACCTCAACGACGACATCCGCATTCCGTTCCCGGCCGATGCGCAACTGGTGGCCACTACCCTCAGCGCCCTGCCCGGCCCGCTGGGCAAAGCGGCCGTAGAGCAAGCTACCAACCTCATGAACCGCGCCGCCGAGGTGGCCGCGCCCGCGGCTAAAGACATCTTCCTCAACGCCGTGCAGCAGCTCACCCTCACCGACGCCCTCACGCTCGTGACCAGCGGCAACAAAGACGCTGCCACCCAGCTGCTGCGTAAAAACTCGGAAGCGGCGCTGGTGGCCGCCCTGCGCCCTAGCATCGTGCAGAGCCTCGACCAAGTGGGCGCCAATGCCGCCTATGCCAAGCTCATCGACCGCTACAACAAAATCCCGCTGATGACGCCGGCCAAAAACAACCTCACCGACTACGTAACGGCCCAAACCGTGGACGGCCTTTTCATTCTGCTGGCCCAGCAAGAAGCCAAAATCCGTCAAAACCCGGCCGCGCAGAGCACCGCCATTTTGCAGCGGGTGTTTGGGAAAAAATAGTGCTTAGTTAGTAGTGCTTCGTTGTTAGTGCTTGGTGGCTAGTAAAAAGTGTGCCGCTCAACGTCCAGATAAGGA
>NZ_DASTEP010000066.1:0-13643 GCF_035709525.1 Hymenobacter sp.
TGAGGTAGAGATGCTTCGACTCCGCTGCGCTGCGCTCAGCATGACGGCCTTTTTTCTGGTCGTTCTAATCAAGCACAATACCGTGCTCGGCCAGCAGCGCCTGCACCTTCACCGGCTGGCCGGTACTCAGCGACTTATCCATTGCCTGCAACAGCGCCACCGTCCCGATACCTTCTTTCAAGTCAGGATAAGCCGTGAAATTCTGCTCGATGGAATCGGCGAAATACTCCAGGTAATTCTGGTACTCGCCGGCGTGGTGGCTCTTGCCCTCGAAGCGGAAGTAGTGCTTGAGCTTATGCTCCCAGGTAATGATTCGCTCCTCGCCGGTGCGGTCCGTGATGGCGTAGCGCAGGTCCATGTAGTCACCCTGGCTGGCGCCCTCGGTGCCGCGCAGGATGCAGCTCATCTCCGAGTCGCGCGTCACGGGCTGCACGGGGCCGGTGTAGCAGCCGCTCACGCGGGCCACGCGGCCGTCGGTGCTTTTGAAGATGAAGTGCATGGTGTCTTGGTGCTTGAGGCCGCCCTTGGCCCCGTTGCTGCTGAGCATGCCGTAGCCCATCACCTCCTCGATATTGGGCAGGTACCAGCGGATGAAATCGACCGGGTGGCTGAGGCCGCCGTAGAGCCACTTGAAGGCGTTTTCCAAGGACCAGCCTTTTTCCAAAAACCAGCGGTGGTCGGCGTGGTAGTAGGCTTCGATGGTAATGAGCTCGCCGATGAGGCCGGCCTCGTAGTCGGCGCGCTGCCGCTTCATGGGCTCGAAAAACCGGGAGCTTTGGCCCACAAACAGCTTTTTGCCCGTAGTGCGGCTCAGTTCCAGCAGCTCGTTGGCCTTGCCTAGGTCGTCGATGAAGGGCTTGGTGCACACCACGTGCTTGCCGGCGCGCAGGGCCTGGGCCACGTGTTCGGCGTGCAGGTGGTCGGGGGTGTAGATGGCCACGGCGTCGATTTCCGGGTCATCGAGCAGGTCCTGGTACTGCGTGGTGTAGTGCGGAAAATTAAATTCCTCGGCCCGGTGCCGGCACAGGTCTTCGTTGCGGTCGCAGATAGTTTTGAGTTTCCATTTCGGGCTATTGAGGGCAGCCGACATGGTGCTGCGGCCTTCACCGAGGCCCAGGATTCCGAGGGTGAGCATTTTTGTGAGTTAAGAGTTTTGAGTTGTTGGCGAGGCGCTTATAATTAACCGTCATGCTGAGCGGAGCGCAGCGCAGTCGAAGCATCTCTACCGCTTCGTTGCTAGCGTCAAGAGTTAGTTCACCAATAGAGATGCTTCGACTCCGCTGCGCTGCGCTCAGCATGACGGTTAGTTTTTAGCCGGCGCTGTTTTCGGTACTATCACCGGCTTTAGAAACACCCATACCTCGCCCGGTTTGGTACCCGGCAGGCCTTCCTGGTACTGCTTCATCAGTCTGTTCCACTCGTCCACGCGCGGGTTGTTCAACGAGGTTTTCGGGTTCAGCTCATCCAGACTCGCGCCGTGCGGAATGCTGATGACCAGCACCAGCTGCCGCCCCTGCCGAAACACCAGCAGCTGCTGAAAGCTGGCGTTGCAGAAGCCCTGAGCCACTTCGGGCCACTGCCGGAATTGGGTGGCGTGGTGGCTCAGGTACTGCTGCTGCTTGGCGGGGTCTTTAACCAGGTTAGCAGTCAGGATGATGTTGTCCCACTGCTTAGCCGTGACTTTATCGGTGCAATACTGCCGGTCGAATTTGTAGAAGGGCGCGGGGTAAAACTTCACCTCGTTCCCGGCATAAAGCACGGCCAGATTCTTCTGGAGCGCCTGCATGCTGGCTACTTTTCCGTAGGCTACGAGGTGGTTTTGCCAGCTATACACGCCGGTGGCCGGCACGTGGTTTTTGCGGCACAGCTTCAATAGGTTTTCGGCCGCAACGGGCGTTTTGCCGGGGCCGATGATTTCGACTATGGCCATTTTTTCACCGGCTTGCGCAGTGGCCGTCAGGGGCAGGGGCAGCCAAAGCAGCAGACAGCGCAGATGCCAATGCTGACGCCATGCACCGCAGAGGAACGCAGAAGTTTTCGCAGAAGAACGCAGCGCTTGGTCCATTATAAGGCCTGATAAGTTACCACGTACTCCCGCCCTTTCTCCATCGTGAGCTCGTATTGGCTGCCACCTTTCGAGGCAATTTTGCCACCTTTGCAGCTCGGTTTCGACTTGCTGCGGAAGCGCAGCGTACCCGTGCCCACGGCGCCGCGCACCTTGATTTGCTTGGTATCGCATCGCACCGCGATGTCGCCCTGCGGGGTGGGCACGGTGCCTTCCATCCACTGCAAGCCACCTAGGGCGGGCACGATTTCGTAGGTGGCGTAGCCCGGCGTGAGCGGCTTCACGCCGAGGTAGTACTTGCCCAGCAGGTAAATCGGGCTGGCGCCCCAGGCATGGCAGAGGCTCTTGCCGAAGGGCCGGCCATACATGGCGTAGTGTTCGGCGCCCTTTTTGGCGGGGTCGTATTCTTCCCAGAAGGAAGTGGCCCCTAGGTCCAGCATACCGCCCCAGTACGACTTCATCTCCTTGAGTACGTAGGGTTGCTCGCCCAGCGCGCACAGGGCTTCCAGCTCGTAGAAGCGCATGTAGGGCGTCGTAATTTTGGGTACCTGCGGGTTCAGCAGCACTGACTTCTTCACCTGCTGCTCTTGTGTGGGGCTGAGGTAGTCGAAGAAGATGGCAAACATATTGGCGTAGCGCGTCACGTGGTCGGTGGGCTGGCCGTTGACGCGGCTGTGCACCAGGGCGCCCTTGCCGGCATTCCAGTAGGTGGCGAAGATTTTAGATTTCAACTCCGTAGCTAGCTGCTGGTAGCGCTGCGCGCCGGCCTGGTCATCCACCAGCTTGGCGCACAAGGCCATGCTTTCGAGGCTGCGACACAGCAGCAGTTGCTCGAAGCTCACTTCGCCCTTCTTGCTCAGCCCGTCGGCCCAGTCGATGAACACCCAATCGCCGGCCAGGCCTTCCATCAGGCCGTCTTTGTTGCGGCGACCTAGGCAGTAGTCCATCAGGCTTTGCATGCGGGGGTAGAGCTGCTGCACCTGCGCCTTGTCGCCGGTGTACTGGTAGGCATCGTACACGCTGATGAACCAGTAGAAGCTGTAGTCCATGATGGTGTTGAGGTGACTGGTAACCGGGTCTTTCCCGCGCAGCGCAAACTGTGTGCGGTTCACGGTGGGCGTGTCGAAATACAGGTAGTAGTTCATCAGGTAGCTCTGGTAGGCGTCGCCCGACCACACCCACCGGTCGCGCTTGATGCCGTCGATGAAAAACTCCCGCGTATTGAGGTGCATGGTGTAAGCCGCCACGTCCCATATTTTATTCAGCTGCGCGTCGGAGCAGCGGAATTTGCCCCGCTCGGCCACCGGCGCGTACTCGTAGAGCAGCGACACCGAATCGAGGCTCACACCCGCCCCCGGCCGGATGTTCACGTAGCGAAACGCCTTCGACAGCGTCGTGGTCTGGTCGCCCTTCTGCGGCTGGTTCACGGGCAGGTATTCCAGCGTTTCGCAGGTTTCGGTAGCTTGCGCTTCCTCCTTCGATTCGCCAAAATACACCGCTACCTGGCCCTTGCCTTTCACCCCGTGCAGCGTGATGTAGCCGAAGGTTTCGCGGCCGAAATCGGCTACCAGGCCAGTCGACGTGCGCTCAACCTTGGCCGCCCGCAGCGCCTTCGTCGGCAGTTTGAAAGCCGACGGCAGCATCTCGGGCGCGTCGAAGTTCCAGGCCCCGGCTTGTAGCCAAGTGGTGCCCGATTGGTCGGAGGTTTTACCGGAGGCATCAATCCATTCCTTGTCCTCATACGTCACCAGCCACGACGCATCGGAGGCAATGGTTTTGCCGCGCACGAACACGGCCGGCGGCGTAGCCTGGTTGTACACTTTGATATTGATGCGATGCTTGCCGGCCGGCACCGTGAGGCGGGTGGGCGCGCCGGTGAGGGGCTTGCCGTCGAGCTTCACGTTGTACTGGCCCTCAGCGCGCAGCTCCACTTCTTCGGGTTGCGCGAGGTCGAAATCCTTGTGGAAGTCGATGAGCACGTAATGGCTGTCCATGCGCCAGAACACCGGGAAGAAGGTACCACGCTCGGTGCGGCGGTTCTGCATCTGGTTGCCGAGCCAGATTTCGTAGTCGCCGGGATACCAAATCCAGGTGGCGCGTTGGGCGAAGGATGGGAAGGCGAGGAGGAGCAGGAGGAAGGCGGCGGCCCAGCGCGTGACCCCACCCCCGGCCCCTCTCCCCAGGAGAGGGGAGTCGGACAGCCCGACTGGAGGAACCTCACCCCCCGGCCCCCTCTCCAAAAAAGAGGGGGAGCCTGACGATTTTTTGATGTTTGTTAGAAAGTGTTTTTTCATAAAATCAGTTGGTTTTTTGAGTCGTCAGGCCCCCCTCTTTTTTGGAGAGGGGCCGGGGGTGAGGTTCACGGCGTCAGGGCCTTTTCAAATCCTGATATTCCGCCTCCAATCCCGCCGCCTGCTTTATCGCCTCACTCACCATTGGGCCGTTGTTCTTCCACACGTTGCCCGGCCCGTTGGCATTGGCCAGGAATTTCTCGGCCGGGCACCAGTTGTCCTGCACCGTGATGTTGGACGAGCCCTCATCCAGGTAGAGGTAGAACCAGTGGTCGGGGTCGTGCACGTAGGGCGCGCGGCCGATTTCATCCACCCGGTTTTCGCTGATGACCGTGCCCGGCTGGGCCGAAAGCGTGTACACGCCGGCCACGTCGTAGGTGTGCTGGGCGTAGTGGTGCACGTAATTGGCCAGCACGCGGTTGTCGCGCATGGCGTTGGCGGTTTTGGTCCAGCCCCAGCCCAGGCTGATGCCGGTGTAGGGCACCTGCGAAATCTCATTATGCCGGATGCTGACGCCCCGCACGAACCCCGCCGCGATGCCCACTGCGCCCCAATCCTCGTTTCCGCAGTCGGTGACGAGGTTGTTTTCTATCGTCTCATTGGCGCAGATTTCGCGCTCGTCCTGCGGGTTGTAGGGCAGGTGCGTTTCCACACTTTCGTCCGAAAACTTACCCAGTTGCAGGCCGTTCACGGCCACGTCGCGGAAGGTGCAGCCCACCACCGCGTCGTCGTGGGTGCCGCTCTGGTAATCGAGCCCCGTGGCACCTAGGTGCCGGAACTGGCAGCGCTCAAAGCGCGTGTGGTGCGCGTTTTGCACCTGCACCCCGGCCGGCGGGCGGCCTATCCAGGCCTGGTTTTCGAGGCCGGCTTTGTCGGGCGTGCCGGGCTTGGCCAGCGAGTAGCCATCCAGCAAATACATGCCCGCTTGCAGGGGTACGTGGCCCTGCTGCGAGGGCCGCAGCCAGGTGGTGTAGGCAAAAGTCAGGCCCTTGAACTGCACGTATCTCACGGGCTGGTCGAGAGTACCCTGCACGCGCACCAGCGTTTCTAGGGCTGGCGCTACCACGCGGGCGGTAGCTAAGTTTTCGCCGGCGCGGGGCCAGTAGTACACCTGCCTGCTGGCGGCATCATAAAACCACTCACCGGGCTGGTCGAGCAGTTCGATGGCGTTGGTGAGGTAGAAGGCCGAGCTGCCGTTTTTGCCCTTGATAATGGGCCGCGGCCAGGGGTGCTCGAACTGCACGCGGCTTTCGGGCTCTTGGAACGTGAGGCGGGCTTTATCGCCTTGCACAGCCAGGGTTTTCACGCGCAGCACGTTCACGGCCCACATCTGGTGCAGCACCATTTCCAGCTGGCTGGGCTGCTTTATGCCACCTAGGGCGGTAGCGGGCACGGTAGTTTCGCGCTTGTCAGTGTCCCAGGTGAGCAGGCGCGGAAGGTTGTCGTTGTTGGGTGTGCGGGCGCGGGTGGCTTTGCGGCCGTTCACCCACAACTGGCGGAAATCGAGCGCCCGGCCGCCAAACTGCGGCGCATTTGCCATCCATACCTGGCCCTGTGCGGCGACTGGCAAGCCGGCAATTTTACTTACGGCCTTGTGCCAACCGGTTACGGACACGCCGCCACTCAGCACCGGGTATTCGCCGGGCGCGGCGGCTACCACCGTGGGGCTGGCGGCCGTGCCCGCGTCTTCGGGGCGAAAAAACCACGGCTCCGTCAGCCGGTATTCGCCGCCTTTCAGCCAGATATGCACGCCATCAGCCACGGAGGCATCGTGCAGGCGGCGCAGGTCGCGCGCTTGGCGCAAAGCGGCATTGGGGGTGGCCAGTGGTTGGGCAGCGGTGCCAGGGTTGCGGTCGGAGCCGTTGGGCGTAACCCAAATGTCAGCGGCGCGAACCGACGAGGCACCTAGCAGGCTGAGGGCGATAAGTAATGTTCGAGTCATGCTGAGAGTAGCGTGGACTCTGCGAGTCCGCGCACGAGCGCAGCGAGTATGGTTGGCTGCACTTGAATGATGTTTGAAACCGACCGACGCAGACGTGGACACTCGCTGCACTCGTGCGCGGACCACAAAGCCCGCGCTACGCTGCTCATCGGGCGGCAGTTAGCCTATTAAACTCCGCCTGCAGGTCCTCAAAGCTGTGCAGCGCATTGGCCGGCAGCCCCTCGCCTTTTGGCCCGAAAACGAGTTGCGCTTCCTGCTTTTCCACCGTCACTTTCGACTCATCTAGCTTGCCAGCCTTGTCTTCGGCAGCGGCTAGGTTCAGGCCTAGGTTTTTGGCCATAAACTCGTACATAGCCTGTCGCTTCGAGGGGCCGTAGTCGTGCCCCTCCTTGGGCAGATGCACGTTTTGCACGAGGTCGGTTTTGCCGTAGTAGCCGTAGATTTTCTGCAAGTAGGGATAAGCTACTTCGGGTGTCTGGGCAGTCCAGTCGCCGCCATCGGTGATGGCGAGCTGGGGGCGCGGGGCGGCCATGGCGGCCAGCTCGGCGTTGTTGGTGCCGTTGCCGCAGAGGTGCACGGGCTGGCCGCTTTCGCAGGGGCAGCCCCCGCTGTGGTAGGTCGAAAGCATCACCACCGGCACGCTCACCTTGATGCGGTCGTCGAGGGCGGTCAGCAGCATGGTCTGGCTGCCGCCGCCCGAGCCGCCGGTGATGGCCACACGGGTTTTGTCAGTGTCTTTCAACGACAGCAGGTAGTCCAGCGCCCGCTCGCCATTCAGCGCCTGCACCGTCATGGCGAGGCTGCGGCGGTGGTCTTCGCCCTTGAACTGCAGCAGCGACTCGCCCCAGGCAAACAAGTCGTAGCTGTACACCATCGCGCCCATGCGGGCCAGCGTGCCGCAGCGCAACTGGGCGTCGGCCCGGTAGCGCCCGTCGCCAAAGTGCCCGTCGGGACTGATGATGACCGGAATTTTGCCTTTCACTTTCAGCGGCTTGTAAACCGAGCCCGTCATGTAATAGCCGGGCAGCGTCTCGATGGCCACGTTCTCCACGGTGTAGCCATCGAATTGCCGCTTGTTGGTGATAATGGGTTTGCTGGCCGGTTTGGCGGGCATGGGCGACAGCCGCAGCGCCGACCACATGCAGCTGCGCAGCTCGGCCTTGCGTGCCTCCCAAGTGGCCACGTCGTGGTAGCGGCTGGCGAGTTGGGCCAGTTGGGCCGCGCCTTCGTCGGGGGTTTTGAGGTGGTATTGGAAGGTTTTGAGCTTGTAGGCTTTATCGCCAGTTTTGGCTGCCTGGTAGTCAAACGGGGATAGTACGTTGCGAAGCGTCTCGTCCACATCGGGCCGAAAGCGCCACTCGGCGTAGGTCACGTACTTGTCTTTCACCATGGCCGCATCGGGCCGGATTTTCACGCCGTAGCGCTGCTGAATCTCGTCAAGTACCTGCTGCAAGGGCTCACGGTACTGGTCGTCGGAGTTCGACAATGGGGACGGCGCTTGGGCCTGGGCGGCGGCGGTAATGAAAAAGCTGGCGGCTATTAGACAAACTTTCTTGAACATGGCTCCAGTCCTTAATCCTTGGTAATCTCCGCCGTGCCTTCCGGCGCTTTGTAACCCTTTATCGCCGGCCACACGCCGTTTTCAATTTTCACCAGCTTCATCTTCTTGGGGTCGAGCACGGCGTGCTTGATGCGCTGCCGCCTCCAGGTGTACATAAAATGCACCAGCCCGTCCTTGGTTTGAATCACCGAGGGATACGAGTACTGGCTGATGGGCGAGTCCTCCAAAATGGCCACTGCGTACCAGGTTTTGCCGTCTTTCGACACCGATACATTCAGCGGCGTGCGCGGGCCCTTGGCCTTATCGCCAGGCGGCAGCACGTGGTTGTACACCAGCAGTTGGCGGCCGTCCTGCAGGGTCACGGCGTCGGTACCGGAGTTGTTGTTGGGCAAGGTAGTTTTCGCCAGCGGCGACCAGGTTTGCCCCTGGTCCGACGACCAGGTTTCCAGGATGGCGCGGTCCTGACTGCGGCACAGCGCCTGTAAGTGGCCATTTTTATAGGTGAGGATGCTGGGCTGAATGGCGCCCTTGGTTCCGCCGTTGTCAACAGGCCCAATCATCTTCCAGGTCTTGCCAAAGTCCTGCGTCGCCTCAAAATGCACGCGCCAGCCACCGCTGCCCTCCGTACTGGTAGGCGATAGCAGCGTGCCGTTCTTGAGTAGCACGGGCTTGTTCTTCACCGGCCCAATGAAGCCCTCCGGCAGCGCCTGCGCCGTCGACCACGTCAGGCCATTGTCCTTGGAAGTTCGCAGCCAGCCTTTCCATTCCGAAGGTTTAGGCCCGATTTTATAGTACAGTTGCAACTCCCCGCCCGGCACCTGGTACAGCACCGGGTTCCAGGTGGGGTAGCGCAGGGTTTCGCTGACGATGCCGTTAGCTACCTCCACGGGTACCGTCCATTTGCCGCCCTCCTGGCGGCTCACCCAGATGCCCACGTCGGGGTTGCGCTCCTTGGTGCCGCCAAACCAGGCGGCCACGAGGCCCTTCGGCGTCTCGGCAATGGTGGCGGCGTGGCTCTCGGGGAAGGGCGCTTTTTCGAAGATGAATTCGTCAGTGACGATGCCATGTTTCCAAGGCTGCGTTTGGGCCGAAGCCGCGTGTCCAAGCAGAGCAAGGGACAGTAACAAGAAGGTCTTTTTCATAGCTATTCGTAGCTGGCCGGAGCCACTATTTATTGAGTTCGAGGCTGGCCAGGATGAATGGGCCTACTCCCTTCAGGTCGTTGATTTTGATGCGCTCGCCCACGTAGTATTCGTAGGAGCCGTTGCGCTCGGTGCCGGGACCTAGGCCAGCTACCTCGCACACTTGCAGCAGATTAAGCTCGCCATCAGGCTTCACTTCGATGAGCTTGGACGTGATGCCATCGAAGCCTTTTTGGGCTACCGGGCGGTACTTCTTATTGAGGTAGCCCTTGTTCACGCCCTTGGCCAGCGTGTACACGAACATACCCGAGGCCGACGCTTCCAGGTAGTTGCCGGGCTGGCCGCCCTTGTCCACCACCTGGTACCAGAGGCCGCTGGCGGGGTCCTGGTATTTCTGGATGGCGACGGCCAGTTGGTCGAGTACCTGCATCAGCTTGGGGCGGTCGGGGTGCTTGGCGGGGAGGTAGTCGAGCACATCCACCAGCGCCATGCCGTACCAGCCGATGGCGCGGCCCCAGAAGTTGGGCGACTGGCCGGTTTGGGGGTTGGCCCAGGCTTGCACGTGCTTCTCGTCCCAGCCGTGGTAGAGCAGGCCGGTTTTAGGGTCGCGCAGGTGCTTTTCGAGCAAGAGCAGCTGCTTGGCGGCCTCATCGAACCCGGCGGGCTCCTTGAAATACGCCGCATACTGCGCCACAAACGGGCTGGCCATGTAAGCGCCATCGAGCCACATCTGGCTGGGGTATTTCTTCTTGTGCCAGTAGCCGCCGTCGGTGGTTTTGGGCTGTTGCTGAAGCTCCGCGTACAGCTTTTGCAGCGCCAGCTTGTACTTCTCCTGCTTGGTATCGGTGTAGAGCTGAAACAGAAGCTTGCCCGAGTTGATGTTGTCGAGGCTGTGGTCCTGCGGCTTGTAGTCTTTGTTGTGAATCTCGCCCTGGGCGTCCACCATTTTGTCGCCGTACTGCTGCAAGGCGGTACGCAGGCGCGGGTCGTGGTTCTGGTGCTCCAGGGCTTCGAGCGCGTGCATCAGCAGCCCCTGGGTGTAGCCCCAGGAGTCGGGCAGCGCGGGATTTTGGAGCCAGGGGCTACGCTTTAAAACGGATAGCGCCATGCGCTCCGACCACTTGGCGGTAGCGGGGATTTGCGCGGGGTTGGGCGTGGGCGTTTGGGCGTGGGTGGCTGGTGGGCACGCTAGTAGCGTGGCCCCTATTGCTAAGGCTAGGCCGTTTGCTTTTAACTTATTTAAACCAAATGCTTTATTCATCAATATCAACTTGAAATGATAGTGTCCAGACGGCACACCGACTGTGTAACCCCACCCCCGGCCCCTCCCCTCCGGGAGAGGGGAGCCGGACGATTGGTTACGTCTGCTTGCAGTCGGCTCCCCTCCCCCGGAGGGGAGGGGCCGGGGGTGGGGTAAACGGGTCACTGCTTCGCCACAAACGCATACTCCCCCGAGCCCACCTCAAACACCGCCCTATCCCCCTCCATGCGCACGAACTTCACGCCCGGCGCATTGGCAACTTTCTTGCCGCCCTCTTCCACGTCTTTGGCCGACTTGGCCGGGAGGTAAACCAGGGCCTTGGTGTTGCCGGGCACGGTGATGTGCCAGGTGAAGCGCCTGGCGTCTTTCTGCCAGCTGCTGCGGATGAGGCCGCGCACCGAGCGGTAGCTGGCCTGCACGCTGCTGAGGTCGGCAATGAGGGCGGGCTTCATTTCGATGGTTTGGAAGCCCGGCGCGTCGGGGGCCGACTTGATGCCGGCCAGGTTTTCGTAGTACCAAATGAGCAGGTCGCCGAGCAGCATCACGTGGTTTTGGGAGTTCATGGCGGGGTCGGCGGTGTTGCCGTTCCAGAGCTCCCAGATGGTGGTGGCGCCGTTGGCGGCCATGTAGCCCCAGCTGGGGTAGTCGCGGTTGGTGGCCAGTTTGTAGGCAATGTCGGGCCGGCCCTCGGCGGTGAGGCCGCGCATGAGCCACTGCGTGCCAATGACGCCGGTGCTGATGTGGCCCTTGTTCTCGACCAGGATTTTATCGGCGATGTTCTGGAACACCTTGCCCCGCTCGGCGTCCGGCGTCATGCCGTAGGCCAGGGGTAGTAGGTTGGCTGTCACGGTGTTGTTGGCGTACTGCTGGTTTTGGGCGTTCAGAAACTTCTGGTTGAACGCGTCCTTGATTTTGGCACCTAGGGCGGCGTATTCCTGCGCATCGGCGGGCCTACCGAGCACGGTGGCGAAGCGCTGCATCAGCGTCAGCATGTGGTAGTAAGTGCTGGTGGCGATGACCTCGCCGCTGGTGTTGCGGGCGGGGTCCTGCGAGTGAATCATCTTCTCAGACTCGGGCGGCACGCACCAGTCGCCGTACTTATCCTTGGTGATAATGTTGCTGTCCGTCATGTAGTTGGCGCGCATGTAGGCGAGCCAGCGGCGCATCGAGTCGTAGTGCTTGGCGATGGGCTGGGCGTCGCCATACTGCGAGTACAGCATGTCGGCGATGGTGAGGTAGGTGCCGGGCCAGGTCACGTTGTCGCCGTAGTAGCGCCAGAAGGCGGGGGCCACGTCGGGGATGCTGCCGTCGGCTTTTTGGGCCTGCGCAATGTCGTCGAGCCACTTCGCGTACAGCCGCGAGTTATCAAACACGAAGCTCTCGCCGTAGGCCCCGGTGGTGCGGTCGCCGAGCCAGGGCTGCCGCTCGTTGCGCTGCGGGCAATCGATGGGCATGCCCTTGTAGTTGCTCCGAATGCCCCAATAGGCGTTCTTATACACCTGGTTGATAGTAGCATTGGAGGTCGTAAACTCGCCCGTCGTGGCCAGGTCGTCGTACACCACGCGGCCGTCGAAATCGGCCAGCGTGGGCGTGCCGGGGTAGCCGCTGATTTCGACGTAGCGGAAGCCGTGGTACACAAACGTGGGCTCCCAGGTTTCGCGGGCGCCGCCGCGCAGCGTGTACACGTCGGTCACGCGGGCGTCGCGCAGGTTGGCCACGTACAGCTCGCCGGTTTTTTGCAGCGTCTCGGCAAAGCGCAGCGTGATTTTCTGGCCCCTAGGCCCCGTGGCCCGCAGTCGCAGCCAGCCGGCCATGTTCTGGCCCATGTCGAGGATGAACTTGCCGCCCGCCAGCGGCTTGAGGGCCACCGGCTTCAGGGTTTCCATCACCTTCATGTTCTCGTTCATCTGGGCCTCGAAGGCGCCGCTGGGCTCCTGCACCAGCTCAGCCTTGCCCCACTTTTGGGCGTCGAAGCCGGCGGCGCTCCAGCCAGGCATTTCCTTGGTGGCGTCGTATTCTTCGCCGTCGTACTCGTTGTTGGCCCGGATGGGGCCGTCGGCCGTGGCCTGCCAGGTTTCGTCGGTTTTCACGACCTCGTGGCTGCCGTCGGCGTAGGCCAAATCCAGCTGCATCAGCAGCTTGGGGTAGCCAAAAGTCTTGATTTTGTACGGCTTGTAGTGCTGCCGCATGGCGTAGAAGCGGCCATTGCCCAGCACGGTACCTAGGGCGTTGGCGCCCGGCCGCAGCAGGCGCGTCACGTCGAAGGTGTTGTACTTCACGCCTTGGGTGTAGTCAGTGGGGCCGGGCGCCAGCACCTGGTCGCCCACGCGCTGGCCGTTCACATACAGCTCGTACAGCCCCAGCCCGATGATGGACGCCGTGGCCCGCGTCACGGCCTTCGCGGCCTTGAACTCCTTGCGGAAATAGCGGGCCGATAGCCGGGCGTGGGTCGTCTCATCGTCCCACGGAAAGGCGCGGTCCAGGCCAATCCAGCGGCCTTTCCAGTCGAGGTAGTTGAGCAGGCCCATGCTCCAGCGGGCGGGCGGGCTCCAGGCGGTTTCGCCCTGGTCGGTCCAGGTGCGCACCTTCCAGTAGCAGCGGGCGCGGCTGCGGAGCGGCGCCCCGGCGTAGGCCACGTGCACCGATTGGCCCGACGCCACCTTGCCCGAGTTCCAGAGGTCGCCTTCGTCGGCGGCCAGCTTTTCGGGGGTCGAGGCCACCAGCACCTGGTAGGCGGTTTGGGTGAGCCCACGCGCGGCACTGCTCAGCTCCCAGCTCAGGCGCGGGGCGGTGGCGTCGATGCCTTCGGGGTTGGTCAGCAGCTCGCAGCGCAGCCGCTGAAGCTGCACGGCGGCGGGCGGCGCGGCCCCCAACGCCGTGAGCGACAAACAAGTAAGCAGAAGAAACAGTAGTCTCGCAGTCATAGTCGGAGCCTCCCCCCTACGCCCGCCCCCACGTGGAGCAAGCGCCTCGGCCACCGGGCCGGCTGGGGGGTGCGCGGGGCGCAGTTCGGCACCCACATAGTTCGGACTTTTTTGCTTCCCGTTATTCTAGGATGTTAGCACGAATCTGGTCGATTTGTGCATGGTGTGGGGAGGATGGTGGAATGAACATACCGCTATAGAATACTCAATTGTGAGCCGCCAGAACTACGTTTTCCCCCAGTTGATTTAGTAACTGGGATTTTCTTACCCTTAGTAGCTGTCGACTTTTTTACCCGTGCTTTTACAATAATTTGATTAGCAGAGCCTTGTAAATCACTCTCTTTGAATGTCAAAGTAGCTAATTCAGGATACTTTTTTTCAATATAACGTTTGACTAAGGCAGCATGTGATAAAGGCTTCGAAGGATTATCAATGTCACTATTCGTATCAAAATCTA